>JACDDX010000249.1 GCA_013816685.1 Gemmatimonadales bacterium | reverse complement strand
GTCCAGCTCAGCCGGCTCGACGACGCGCTGGCAGAAGTGCCGAGTGGCGGGCTCGCCTATCTGCCGACGGCCTCGTATCGCGAGATGGAGGGGTGGTCACTGCCGCCCGACGCGGCACTCCGGCTCACGCGCCTCGAGCGCGACCTGGGCGACGCCCGCGTTTCCAGCCCCGAGGGCGCGCTGATCCGGGGCGCCCACTGGCGGAACTTCCTGGTGAAGTATTCCGAATCGAACCGGATGCACAAGAAGATGCAGGCGCTGTCCGCGCTCTGCCGCCGCCGGGGCGATCCTCCGGGCGCGCGACGCGCGATCGGGCGCGCCCAGTGCAACGATGCCTACTGGCACGGCGTCTTCGGCGGACTCTATCTGCCGCACCTGCGCGAGGCGATCTGGCGGAATCTGGCGCAGGCGGAGTCCGAGCTGCGGGCGGGCGAGCCGATCGGCTACGAAATCTTCGATCTCGACGGCGACGGGCACGATGAGCTCTGGATCCACTCCTCGGACTTCTCCGCCATCGTGAGCCCCTGGCGCGGCGCGGCGCTCGAGGAGTACTCGCTCTTCCGAACGGCGACCAACTATGCCGACACTCTGACGCGCCGCCGCGAGGCGTACCATGTGCTCGCGCTCGAGCACCAGGCCGGGAGCCATGGTGGCGCGGGCGACGGGACGCCGAGCATTCATGACATCGAGCACGGCATCCGGCTCGAGGTGCAGCCGCCGGTGGACGCGGACGATCGCGCCATGTTCGTCGACCGCGTGCTCCCAGCTGGACTGCGTTTCGAGGATTATGAGCCGGGCGACTACTGGGCGGCGCGGAGCTGGGCGCGGACGCCGTTCACCGCAACGCCGCGACGACATGATGGCGGAGTTGAAATCGTGTGTGACGCGACGGAAGGCGGCGGCCTGCGGAAAGTCTTTCGGTTCACCGCTGGCGGCACGCTGCAGGTCAGCTATGAGTGGGACGTCGCGATCGGTGACCCCGGGGATGTCATGTCGACCGAGCTGTCGCTCTTCGCCCCGCTGCTGCTGCGCTGCGAGCCCGAGCCTGAGCGCTGGCAGTTCACGATCGAGACCCTGGCGAAGAGCGAGCGCGGTCTCGACCGCACACGCCAGGGAGAGTCGGTCACCCTCCGCTGGCCGATGCTCCTCGGCAGGGCCCTCCTGGAAATCGAGGGCCCTGCCGGCGCTTGATGTTCAGTGGGAGCTCAGCCCGACTTCTGGGCCGGGCGCCCGGGGTGAATCTTCCCGTCGCTCCGGCCCTTCACGTACTGGTAGATGTTGTCGATGGTGCTCATCTCCATGCCCAGCGCGCACCACGCCGGCATGCCTTTGGGCACCCGGCCGGCGCAGACGGTCTGGGTGAACAAGGCCTTGGTGTTGATCGGGCCGTCTGGCCGGAGCGACACGATGAGGTGGGGCGCGATGGTGGTGCCGTTGACGTCCTCGCCATGACAGCGGGCGCAGTTGAGATTGAACTGCTTCCAGCCCTGGTAGACCGCTGGCGCAACCGTATCCAGCGCTGCCCGGTGGTACTCGTCACGCAAGTCTGAGGTCGAGCTTCCAGCGGTGTTCGAAGCGCCCGACGCGCTGCCCGACGCCGCACTGGCCGATGCGGCACCGGACGTGGTATCCGTCGTGGAGCCCGACGCGGTGGCTGCGGCGCTGTCCGAGGCGGTCGGAGTGGCCGGTTTCGGCGCGGCAGGTCTGCGTGTCGCTGACTTGCGCGTCGCCACCTTCGGAGCGGCGGCCTTCGGAGCGGGGGTCCTCGCACCGGCGGTTCCCGTGTCGCTCGCTTTCGACGCCGTGCCGCCATATGCGCGAGCCGAGTCCGCCTGCTCCACCCCGGACGCGGTGTCCGAGGTCGCCTGGGTCATTCCGGGCGTCGCGCTGTCACCCGCAGCGGCCCCGCCCGCGGCAGCCCCGGCCGCGCCGTCACCCGACCCCTTACCCCAGCCGCAGCCCGTCGCCAGGACAAGGGAGATGGTCGCCAACCAGAAGGTGGATCTCATCAGTCGGGTCCTTTCCAGAGGGTACGAGCCGCGCTGCGCTGCGACCCAGAGCGTGTATCGCCACTGCTGCTGATTCATCAACATGGCAACAAATCGCCTCCGCGCTAGGTGACGCAGGTCACCCCGGTCGGGATTGCGGAAGTATCTTTCACACCATGACAACTCAATCCAGAACGGTGACGCTCGGGCTGGTCCAGCACCGCTGTACCCCCGACCCCGCGGAAAATACGGAGACAGCGATGCGGGGCGTGCGCGACGCCGCCGCGCGCGGGGCCCAGATCGTCTGCCTCCCGGAGCTGTTCCGGAGTCAGTATTTCTGCCAGACCGAAGACCACCGGTTCTTCGAGCTGGCCGAAGCGATCCCTGGTCCCTCGACCGAAGCCTTCGGCGCGCTCGCCGCGGAGCTCGGCGTCGTCATCGTGGCGTCGCTGTTCGAGAAGCGCGCCGAAGGCCTCTACCACAATACGGCGGCCATCATCGATGCGGATGGCCGCTACCTCGGCAAGTACCGGAAGATGCACATCCCGGACGACCCTCAGTTCTACGAGAAGTTCTACTTCACCCCCGGCGATCTCGGCTTCCGCGTCTGGGACACTCGCTTCGGACGTATCGGGGTCCTCGTGTGCTGGGACCAGTGGTATCCGGAGGCAGCCCGGCTCACGGCGCTGGCGGGTGCGCAGATCCTGTTCTACCCCACGGCCATCGCCTGGCTCCCGGCGGAAAAGGAAGAACACGGCTCGCAGCAACAGTCCGCGTGGGAGACGATCCAGCGGAGCCACGCGATCGCGAACGGGGTGTACGTCTGTGCGGTGAATCGCGTCGGACACGAGGGCCCGGCCGACGGCGGCCTGGAGTTCTGGGGCGGCAGCTTCGTCGCCGACCCCGGCGGGAAGATCCTCGTGCACGGCGGTCAGGGCGAGGAGGTACTCACCGCCGCATGCGAGCTGGGCAAGGTGGGCGTCAGCCGGACGCACTGGCCCTTTCTCCGCGACCGCCGTATCGATGCGTACCAGGACATCACCCGGCGGTATCTCGATTGACGGCGTCGCCCGCTGAGCTCGGCTACCGCATGCCGGCTGAGTGGGAGCGCCATCGCGGAACCTGGCTCAGCTGGCCGCACAAGGAGGCGTCCTGGCCCGACAAGTTCGGACCGGTGCCCGGCATCTTCGCGTCCATGGTCCGCGAGCTGGCCGACCACGAGCAGGTGCATATCAACGTCGCCGGTCCTCCCATGGAGGAGGATGTCCGCCGCTTTCTCGCCGACGCGGGCGCAGATTC
>JACDDX010000248.1 GCA_013816685.1 Gemmatimonadales bacterium | reverse complement strand
GCTCTCGATCGGGGTCCGGCACTTCGATGGCGGTGGGAACGAGTACGCCGTGACGGCCTTTGGGCTGCTGCGGGATCTCAAGAATCCGCTGGCGGCGCCGCCCGCGGGTGGCGCCGCCGGGCCCACGGTCGGGACCTACGTCGGGATCGATCGCGCGGTGGGCGGTCTCCGCGCAACGGCAACGCGCCGGTTCGGATCGAGCCCGTCCCTTCCCGTCTTGACCTTCGGCGCGGACGTTCAGCGGATGCGCGACAATCGCGACAACCGGGTAGCGTTTGCGGGTGTGGCGAGCGATAGCGTCGTGCTGGATCAGCGGGAGCTGATTACCGAGGTGGGACCGTTCGCCCAGCTGCAGTGGACGCCCGACCACCGGTTCCTGGCCAGCGGCGGCGCCCGCTATGATCGAGTCCGGTTCGACGTCGCGGATCGGCACCTGAGCGACGGCGTGGACAACAGCGGTGCGCGCACGATGAGCGCGCTGAGCGCGCAGGTCGGCATCAGCTATCAGGTCGGCGAGCCGTTCATTCCCTACGTGAACGTGTCCACGTCCTTCGAAACACCCACCACGACCGAGCTCGTCAACCAGCCCGGCAGCACCGGGGGGTTCAACACCGAACTCGACCCCCAGCGTGCGGTGAACTACGAGGTTGGCGCGCGCGGGCGCGTCAGCCACCGGCTGACCTACTCGGCAGCCTTCTTTCTGGGCCGGGTGCGTGACGCCATCGTGCAGGTCGAGGAGGTGGGCGGACGCGCGTTCTTCCGGAACGCTGGGCGGACGCACAACGACGGCGCCGAGTTCGGGCTCAGCCTCTCGCCGGTGCCGGCAGTGACCCTGATCGGCTCGTATACCTACGCCCATTACCGCTTCGCCGACTACAAGGTCGTCAGCGGCGAGACGGTCGACACGCTGGACGGCAACCGGCTCCCCGGTGTACCGGAGCATTTCTGGCGGATAGGTCTGCGGGGCGGCCTGCCGTACGGCTTCTACGTCGATGGCGATCACACCATCAGCACGTCGGTCGCTGCCAACGATGCGAACACACTCTTCGCCGATGCCTGGGGCGCCGGCGTCACCAACCTGCGGCTCGGCTGGGACGGCCCGGTGGGCGCCGTGCAGATCGCGCCGTTCATCGGGATCAACAATCTCTGGGACCGTCGCTACGTCGCCTCGGTCACCCTGAACGGCGCGGGTGGGCGGGTGTTCGAGCCGGCCCCGCGTCGGGTTCTCTACATCGGAACCGAGATCGGCTACCGCACCGGTGCCGAGCATGGGAGCGCGTCCGCCTCACAGCAGTGAGACCGGATCACGATCGATGACGAGGCGGGTCGCTCCGGCCCGCCCCAGCCGCTTCGCCGCGTACCGCACTACCCTCCCCAGCGCGACTGTCGGACCCTTGAGCAACACATGCCAGCGCCAGCGCTCCTTGATCCGTGCGAGCGGACAGGGAGCCGGACCGAGCACGCTCACCGGCAGCACGTGCCGCGCGACGAGCGCCAGGCACCAGTCCGCTACCTCCGCCATCCGCGCGGCGACGTCCTCCGCGTCGGGTCCCGACACGATCAGATTGACGAGAGCGTTCTCCGGCGGGTATGGCGGCTCCCGGCGCAGATCCCGCTCCTGTCGCAGGAAGCCTTCGGTATCGTGCTGCGCTCCCCAGACCAGCGCATGGTGCGCCGGATGCCGGGTCTGCACCAGCACCCGCCCGCCTTTCGGCCCCCGGCCGGCCCGGCCCGCCACCTGCGCCAGGAGCTGGAAGGTGCGCTCCGCCGATCGGAAGTCGGGCAGGTAGAGCCCGGTATCGGCGTCCACGACGCCCACGAGCGTGACGTTGGGGAAGTCGAGTCCCTTCGCGATCATCTGGGTGCCGAGCAGCAGATCCACGTCGCCGCGTCCCACCGCGTCGAGGATGCGCTGGTGCGACCACTTCGTGCTGGTGGTGTCGAGATCCATCCGGGTCACCCGCGCGTCCGGGAACCGGTCGGCGAGCAGGCGCTCGAGCTGCTGGGTTCCGACACCGCGCATCTGCTGCACCGCATGCCCGCAGGCGCGGCAGGACGACGGCAGAGCCTCCTCGTGGCCACAGTAGTGACAGCGCAGCGTCGCCGGTGCCTGGTGCACGGTGAGCGAAATGGTGCAGTTCGGACACTGCCACACCTCACCGCAATCGGGACATTGGAGATAGGCCGCGAAGCCGCGCCGGTTGAGCAGCAGGATGGCCTGTTCGCGGCGTGACAGGGCGGCCAGCACCGCCGACTCGAGCGCAACCGACCACGGGACCGCTCCGGTGCTCTCGATCCGTGGCGCCGTGCGCAGATCCACCAGCTCCACCGCCGGCAGCGGCCGCGCGCCGATCCGTTCGGGTAGCCTGATCAGGCTGAGGCCGGCACCGTCAGCGTCGCCGGCGCGCTCCATCGTCTCGAGCGCCGGGGTGGCGCTGCCCAGCACGAGCCGCGCCCCTTCGAGCCGAGCGCGGACGGCCGCGACGTCGCGGGTGTGGTAGCGGGGCGTCTCACCGTTCTTGTAGCTGGCCTCGTGCTCCTCATCGATCACGATGATACCGACATCGGTCAGCGGCGCGAACACCGCCGACCGCGCGCCCACGACCACCCGGCGCTCCCCTCGGCGGAGCAGCCGCCAGGCGTCCGCGCGCTCCCCGTCGGACAGCCCGCTGTGCAATACCGCCACCTGATCGCCGAATGCGCCGCGAAACCGGCTCACCGTCTGGGGCGTCAGCCCGATTTCCGGCACCAGCACGATCGCGCCGCGCCCCGCGGCCAGCGCGCGCCGCACGGCTTCCAGATACACCAGCGTCTTGCCACTGCCCGTGACCCCGAACAGCAGGGCACCGCGTCCGGGCTCGAGCCGGTCGATCAGCGCCAGCGCGTCAGCCTGCGCGGCCGTGAGCGACGTCGGGGGCGGGGACGCTGGCCAAGCCGCGAACGGATCGCGTACCCGCTCGGCCCGCTCCACTTCCGCGTGACCCGTGGCCACCAGCGCTCGGATGACGCCCGACTTGAAACCGAGCTGACCGGTGAGGTGTCGGACCGGTGCCTGGCCGCCGAGTGACTCGAGCGACTCGTACAACTCGCGCTGCCGCCGGCCGCGCCGGAAGAGCCGGTCGCGCTCGAGCAGCGTGGGATGTTCGCCCCGGATGGCGAGCACCCGCTCGGTGGCCACGGCGGCGGCAGTATCGGGCGGCTCGACGCGGAGCGTGATGGCGCCCGCGCGCTCCAGCCGGCCCACGACGTCCCACAGCGGTCGCCCAAGCGCCCGCGCCGCGCTCGCGACC
>JACDDX010000247.1 GCA_013816685.1 Gemmatimonadales bacterium | reverse complement strand
CACCAGGAGACCGTCGTGCTCGATGAGCTGTTCGAGGATGCGCGACCCGTGACGCAGGTGGCTGGCCGAGGCGCGGATGTTGGCGTGGACGGCATGCCGGACCAGCGCCTCGGGGTCGTGCCGGAGCTCGGTGGCCAGCAGCACTTCCACGGACGGACGGACCCGGTCCACGATGGAGCGGAGGTTGGCGGATTGGCCCGTCGTCGGCCGGCCGAGCTGCTCGATCGTCGCGAGAATGGCCCCGCACCGAGAGTGGCCCAGCACCACGACCAGCCGGGTGTGAAACCGCTCTGCGGCGAACTCGACGCTGCCGACCTGGGATGGCGCGACGATGTTGCCGGCGACGCGAATCACGAACAGGTCGCCCAGTCCCTGGTCGAACACGATCTCGGCCGGCACCCGGGAGTCGGAGCAGCCGAGGATGATGGCGAACGGCTCCTGGCCGTCAGGCAGCTCGTTGCGCCGCTGGTCGGTCAGCGTCTTGTGGCTGCCCAGGTCAGCGACGAAGCGCTGGTTTCCTGCCTTCAGACGGCTGAGTGCTTCGCGGGCAGAGATCATGGGCACGTCACCGCCGATCCATGACGGTCTGCAGATAGGTGCTCTCGATGATCAGCGTGCCGTCGGTCGCCACGTTGTACTTTGACATCACCGCCGCCAGGTCCCGACGCAACCTGTCCCGTGACGGGGCGTCGAGCATCTCCATCGTGCGGGCCGTCGGCCCGAACCAGCGGGCATACAGCTCGACCGCGTGGTCCACCGAGCGGTAATACTGCCGCACCACCCGCACCTCGGACCTGATCTCCCCCGCTCCCTCGCCGAACAGCTCATCGAGCGCGACGGCGGTGCCCCAGCGCGTCGCCTGCGGCAGGCCCGGCGGCGGCGGGTTGTAGCGCGCGTGCGTGCCGAAGAAGTCGGCGGCGATCCCATCGGGCATCCACGACGCCAGTCCGATACGGCCGCCGGGCCGACAGACCCGCAGCAGCTCGGCGGCGGTGCCGGCCTGGTCGGGTGCGAACATCACGCCGAACACCGACACGATCGCGTCGAACGATGCGTCGAGGAACGGCAGCGCCTGCGCATCGCCGATCCGGAACTCGATCTCCGAACCTTCGGCCGCCGCCCGGCGACGGGCGCGCTCGAGCAGCGCCGGCACGTAATCGACGCCCGTCACCTCGCAGAAGCGCCGCGCCGCGACCAGCGCCGTGTTGCCACTGCCACACGCAACGTCGAGCACCCGGGCGCCGGCATGCGGATCCACCGCCTCCACCAGCGCCTCGCTCACCACGACGATCTGGCGGCCGATCTGATGGAAATCGCCGGTGGCCCAGGTCGCCTGCTGGCGGCCGGTGAGCGTGGCGAAGTCAGGTGTATCGGTGGGCGTCGTCATCGGGTGCTCCGCGATTCGAGGTGCGGTGGAAGCTGTCAGCCGCGACCACCCCGCGTAAGGGCCACGGTTCAGTTGACGCTGCGACCGTCAGCGAGCAGCTTGGCTCATGATACATGGAGCGAATGTGCGACACCGACGCGCTAGAGGATGAGCATGAAGGCCGCGCTGCTGGTGGTGCTCCTCGCCGGCTGCGGTCGCCTCGCCTGCCGGCAGCCGGAACGCATTCCGTTCGCGACCTGCCGCGACTTCCGGCCGGCGCTCGCCACGCGGCTGTTCGATGGGCGGGTGGGATCGTTCACGATCCGGAACGCGACCCGGCACTGGATCGCTGTGAACCTGTTCGACCCCGGGGACGAAGGCGCGGTCTCGATCCGCGGCCAGGCGGGTCCGGGCGCGGTACTGCTGCCTGCGGGCCCCGACGGCATTCCCCATGTCCTCGGCGCTGGCTGGGGCGTTCAGGTAAACGGCAGTTGCGTGCGGACCATCGGCGAGGCCGCCGAGTGGACCGACGGAGCCTTCACCCTCACCTGGCGGGCGTCGCCACCGT
Organism: Gemmatimonadales bacterium; assembly: GCA_013816685.1. Lineage (GTDB taxonomy): Bacteria > Gemmatimonadota > Gemmatimonadetes > Gemmatimonadales > GWC2-71-9 > JACDDX01. The sequence continues at coordinate 1,406 of JACDDX010000247.1, read as the reverse complement.
CCAGCTTCCGCCCAGCGCACGGTACAACTGCACCGCGGCGGTGAGCTGACCCAGCTGGGCCTGGCTGAGCGCGAGCTCGGCGTCGAACAGACTCCGCTGGGCGTCGAGCACTTCGAGATAGCTCGCGATGCCGGTGCGATAGCGCAGCTCAGCAAGGTGGAGCGCCCGCCTGAGCGCCTGGGCCTGGGTCTGCTGCGCGGCAACCCGATCGCGCGAGGTGCGGACGCCGACCAGCGCGTCGCTCGCCTCCCGCAGGGCGCCGAGCACCGTCTGCTCGTACTGCGCGCGCGCCTGATCGGCGCGAGCCCGCGCGGCGCGTGATTCGTTCACCAGCCGTCCGCCGGTGAACAAGGGCAGCGAGATCCCGCCCTGCACCTGGTAGATCTCCGCCGACGAGCCGAAGAGGTTGTCCAGCGCCAGCGCCTGGGTGCCGTAATAGCCGGTAATGGCGATCGACGGCAGCCGCGCCGCTTGGGCGACACCGATCCGGGCGGTGGCCGCGGCGAACGCCCGCTCCGCCGACTGCACGTCCGGCCGGCGGGCGAGGAGCGACGCGGGCAGCGAATCGGGCGTGGAGAGCGCGCTGATCGCGCGGGCCAGCGCCCCGCCTCGACGGATGCCGGTCGGAGGCTGCCCTATGAGCTGGCTGAGCTGGTGCTCCTGCTCCGCCCGCAGCCGCTCGGCCGTCGCCAGCGTCGCCGCCGGCACCGCCACCTGGGCCTCGAACTGGCGGACATCGAGCTCGGAGGTGAGCCCCTGATCGAAGCGCTGCCGTGCCAGAGCGAGAGTCGCCCGGCGGGAGAGCAGCGTGCGTTCGGCGATCAGCCGTTCCTGATCGAGTTCCAGCAGATTGAGATACCCGCCCGCGACATCGCTCACCAGCGACAGCACCACCGCGCGCTCGGCCGCCTCCTGCGAGGCGAGATCGGCGCGCGAGGCTTCGACGCCCCGCCGGGTTCGTCCCCAGAAGTCGAGTTCCCACGCGACGTCGCCGGTGACGCGGAAGGCATCGAAGCGCTGCGGCGGAATCGCGCCGAACACCGACTGGTTGGTGCTCGCGCTCCCATTCGCGCTCACGCTCGGAAAGAGCGGTGACCGCGCGATGCCCACCTGCGCGCGGAACTCGCGGATCCGGCCCATCGCCACCTGGAGATCGCGGTTCTGCGCCAGCGCCGTCCGGACCAGCAGCACCAGCGTCGTGTCCTGCATGATGTCGAGCCACGCCACGTCGGCGAGCGAATCCGACGCGAGCGACCGCGGCGTGAGGGCCGAGCCCGGCACGGCGAGCGTGTCGTGCCGCCGGGCGGTCTCCAGCGAATCGAAGAAGGCACGGACCGGCGCGCTCGACCCGGCCGCGCCGACCCGCGTGCCTGCCGGCACCACGGGACGCGCCTGATAGGTGGGTC
>JACDDX010000246.1 GCA_013816685.1 Gemmatimonadales bacterium | reverse complement strand
CCTCGAGCACCGGCAGCGGCACCGGCACCGGCACCGGAAGCGAAGGCTCGTTCACCGCTCGCCGCCTGGCATCGCGCTAGACCGCACGTTTGTCTTCCAGCCTGGCAAGGAGCCACACCGCTGCGCGCTGAAGGCTCGCGAGCACCGCCGTGACGCCGAGCGCGAGCACGAACAGGAACACGTTGCCGGGGCTGCCCGCCTGCAGGGCAAAGCCGAGGGCGGTGGAGACAGCCGGCGGATGCACCGCATCGAGGAGGATCATGAGCACGATCGTCACCAGCATGGCGCTGCCGCCGGCCAGGTAGCCGGGCCCAGGGCTGCATGCGCCGCCCACCCTGCCACCGCGCCGAGCAGCTGTGCGGTGACCAGGGTGCGAATGCGGTTCGTGACGTGATGCGGGTCGAGATAGATGAGGAACGCGCTGGAAGCGAGCGACGCGAAGATGAGCCGCTGGCGGGCGAGGGATTCGACCAGGGCGAACACGAGCAGCACGGTAAGGGTCGGCATGAGTGCCAGCGCCAGCTCGTCGCGGAGCCCGAGTCGCGACCGACCGCTCACGCGGGCGCGTCCACCTGGCGGGCCTCGTTCTCCATCTCGCGGGCAAGGAAAAAGTTGAGCCCGGTGCGGATCACCGCGATGGCGCCCAGCTTGCCGATCTGGTCCCAGCTCGGGGCGACGGCGGTCGAGAGGATGTCGGCGCCGAGCTGGAACTCGAGCCCCACGGCGAGGTAGCGGGCGAGCACGAGCCGGACCCGCACATAGCCGGCTGACTGACCCTGCGGCACCGAGCTGACGAATGTGAGCACCGCCGTCGCGAGGCCGATTGCGATCACCAGGGCTCCGGTCGCCTCGACCACGAGCCGCAGCCATTGCACCGCCGCGAAGATCCAGTGCTCCGCGGCCTCGTAGGCGCTCATCGTCATTGGCCGGCGCGGACTCGCTTGATCTCGTCGGTGAGGCGGGGCAGGATCTCGAAGAGATCGCCGACGATGCCGTAGTCGGCGACCTTGAAGATGGGAGCGTCCTTGTCGCGGTTGATGGCGACGATGACCTTGGCCGTTCGCATCCCGGCCAGGTGCTGGATGGCGCCCGAGATGCCGATGGCGAAGTAGAGGCCGGGGCTCACGGTCTTGCCGGTCTGGCCCACCTGCGCGCCATGGTCACGCCAGCCGGCATCCACGACGGCGCGGCTCGCACCCACCGCCGCGGTGCCGAGCGCGGCGGCGAGATCCTCGAGCAGCTTGAAGTTCGCCGGCTCCTTGAGGCCGCGACCGCCCGAGACGACGATCGGCGCCTCGGTGACGTCGAGCGTCGCGGTCGCCGCGGCCTTGATCTCCTTCACTGTCACCCGTGTTGCGAAGGCCGGCACCGTCACCGACTCGACCTCGCCAGGGGGGCCCGGCTCCGCGGGCTTGTCGGCCGGAAAGGTGTTAGGGCGGATGGAGGCGACAGCCGGCGTGCCGGTGAGCCGAATCTTCTGCAGCACCTTGCCGGCGTATACCGGGCGGGTCGCGGTGACCGCCGCACCGTCGCGGCCCAGCTCGATGACGTCGGTCGCGCAGGACACCTTGAGCCGGGCCGCCACCCGCGGCGCGAGGTCGCGGCCGGTCGCGGTCCCGGCGAAGACGACCGCCGAGTAGCCGCTCGCGAGCTCGCCGATCGTCGCGGCGAAGCCGTCGGGATTGTAGAGCCGGAAGTCGGGATGCGCGGCCGACAGCACCCGCGCCGCCCCCACCGCGCGCAGATCGCCTGTTCCTTCCACCGCGCCTTCGCAGAGCACCAGCGCGTCGACGTCGCCGAGCAGGCGTGCGGCGGCGATCACCTCGTACGACACCTTCCGAAGCGCGCCGTCGCGCTGCTCCATGATCGCCAGTACCCGGTCGGCCATCAGAGTACCTTCGCTTCAGTCCGAAGGAGCTGCACCAGCGCGGGTACCGCGTCGGCACCCTCACCGACGATGCGCCCGGGCTGCCGTTCGGGCGGCAGCTCGAGGCTCACGATTTCCAGGGTCGGCGCGCCGAGCGCGGCGGGCTTCGTCTCCAGCGGCTTTTTCTTCGCGGCCATGATGCCCTTGAGCGAGGGGAGCCGCGGGTTGTTGAGCCCCTTCTCGCAGGTGATCACCGCGGGCAGCGAGCAGGTGACCACTTCGATTCCGCCCTCGATCTCGCGCTCGGCCTCCACGGCACCGTTTTCGATGGTCATCTTCGCCACCGACGTGATGCACGGGATAGCGAGCAGCTCGGCCGTCATCGGGCCGACCGCGTGGTTGTGATCGTCCACCGCCATCTTGCCGAAGAGGAGCAGGTCGAAGGCCCCCGCGCCCAGCTCGGCGGCGAGGGCCTGCGCGATCGCGAGGCCGTCGGCGCCGCCCGGCGCCTGGAGCAGCACTGCGCGGTCGATGCCCATCGCCAGTGCCGTACGCAGTGTCTCGGCGGAGGCATCCGTACCGACGCTGTAGACCACGGTCTCACCGCCACCGCTCTTTTCCTTGAGCGCCAGCGCGGCCTCGAGAGCGAATTCGTCGTAGGGATTGGGGACGAACTTGAGCCCGGTGTCGGTGATGGACTTCCGGTCCGGCCCGATCGTGATCTTGGCGGTGGTGTCGGGGACCCGCTTGAGGCACACGGCGATCTTCAACACACGCTCCCGCGGAAGGTGGAGTCTCCGGCGCACCGCTGCCGGCCCGCGGCAAAGCTAGTCGCGAAAACGCTCCATCGCCAAGGCGGAAACCGAACGGAAAAGCGGGATCAACGCTTGAGCGACAGCAGCAGCACGCCGACGCCGACGCAGCCGATGCCAACCCAGTCGCGCGGCGACGGGCGCTCACCCAGAAACGCCGTGGCGAAGACGGCCACGAGCAGCACGCTGAGCTTGTCCACCGGGGCCACCCGCGAGGCGGGCCCGGCCTTGAGCGCGCGAAAATAGCAGACCCACGACGCACCGGTCGCGAGGCCCGAGAGGACGAGGAAGGTGATGCTCCGTGCAGGCAGGGTCGTCGGACTCCGCCACTTGCCGGTGGCGGCCACCAGCGCGCCCAGCACCACGATGATCACCCCGGTGCGAAAGAGCGTCGCGTAGTCGGAGTCCACGCCGTCTAGGCCGATCTTGGCGAAGATGGCGGTGAGCGCGGCGAACACCGCCGAGAGGAGGGCCCAGCCCAGCCAGGTGTGTGGCAGGTCGGTCACGCGGCGGGCTTCTCGGCGAGGTAGGCGAAGCGGGAAAGCCGGTGCTCCACCGACAGCGTATGCACGGTGGAGAGAAACCGCTGGAGCCCGTCGAAGTTCGCCGTGCCTTCCCGCCCCACGAGCGCCTCCTGGTGGCGGGCGCGGGCGTCGTGCCAGCGCAGGGACACCGCACCGG
>JACDDX010000245.1 GCA_013816685.1 Gemmatimonadales bacterium | reverse complement strand
CCCAGAGCCTGACCGGCGCGGGCGCCACCTTTCCCAATCCGATCTACACCAAATGGTTCGACGCCTACCACCGAAAGACCGGCGTCCAGATCAATTATCAGTCGATCGGCTCCGGTGGTGGCATCCGCCAGTTCACCGAAGGCACGGTGGACTTCGGCGCCTCCGACGGCCCCATGAACGAGGCGCAGATTCAGGCCGTGGGCGGCAATGTGCTTCACCTGCCGACCGTGCTTGGTGCCGTGGCCGTGACCTACAATCTTCCCGGTGTGGGTGCGACCAAGCTCAGATTCGACGGCAATCTGCTGGTGGACATCTTCATGGGCCGCATCACCAGCTGGAACGACAAGCGGATCGCCACGCTCAATCCGGGCGTGAAACTCCCGGAGCAGGACATCATCGTCGTCCACCGCTCCGACGGATCGGGCACGACCTACATCTTCACGGACTTCCTCAACAAATTCTCGCGTGAATGGCGTGACAAAGTGGGCTTCGCGACCTCGGTGAACTGGCCGGTCGGTCTCGGTGGCAAGGGCAACGAAGGCGTGACCCAGCAGATCAAGCAGACCGAAGGCGCGATCGGCTACGTCGAGCTTATCTACGCGATCTCCAACCGGCTGCCCTACGCGCAGGTAAAGAACGCGTCCGGCGCCTTCGTCGAGCCCTCGCTCGAATCGGTGACCGCCGCGGCGGCCGGGACGAAGCTCCCGAAAGACACCGACTTCCGCGTGTCCATCACCAACGCGCCCGGCGCCGCGGCCTATCCGATCAGCTCGTTCACCTGGCTGCTGGTACACAAGGACACCCGGGATGCCGCCAAGGCCAGGGTGCTGCGCGACTTCCTGACCTGGATGCTCACCCCCGACGCCCAGAAGATGGCGGCGGGACTCCATTATGCGCCGCTGCCCGCGGAAGTCGTCACGCTGGTGCAGGCGCGCCTGGGCGGTCTCAAGGCCGCCGGCAAGACGATCGCCACCCGATGACGCGCGCGCGGCTGGCGCGCGTGCTGCTGCTCGAACGGGTGCAGTCGCTCGTGCGGACGCCATGACCACAGTCGCCACGCAGCCAGGTCCGCCGGGACGTCTTTCGAGCCGCGTACTGCTCTCGCTCGAGCCGCAGTACTACGGTGACTGGATCTTCCGCATCGGATTGACGGTCGCGGCTGCGGTGATCCCGATTCTGCTCGGCCTGCTCGTGTACCAGCTCTATACCGGCGCGGAGCTCGCAATCGCCAGGTTCGGTGTCGGGTTCATGACGTCGAGCACCTGGGATCCCGTCGCCGAGAAGTTCGGGGCGGCGCCGCTGATCTTCGGGACCTTGCTCTCGGCGGTGCTGGCGCTGGTCATCGCGGTCCCGCTCTCGCTGGGCGTGGCGGTCTATCTGACGGAGTTCGCACCGAAGATCGTGCGGCAGCCGGTCGCCTTTCTGATCGGCCTGCTCGCCGCGATTCCGAGCGTCGTCTATGGGCTGTGGGGAATCTTCGTCCTGATCCCCCTGCTCCGGACGACCGTCTTCCCGGTGCTGCGAAAGACGCTGGGCTTTCTGCCCTTCTTTCAGGGTCCGATCTACGGGCCGTCGATGCTCGCGGCCGGCATCATCCTCGCCATCATGGTCATGCCGTACATCATGTCGGTCGCGCGCGAGGTGCTGGCGGCCGTGCCGTCATCGCAGCGGGAGGCCGCGCTCGCGCTGGGCGCCACCCGCTGGGAAGCGGTCACCTCCGCCGTGCTCCCCTACGCCCGCTCTGGCATCATCGGCGCCGTGATCCTCGGGCTCGGCCGCGCCCTCGGCGAGACGATGGCGGTCACGATGGTCATCGGCAACCGGCACGAAATCGCGGCGTCGCTGTTCGCCCCGGGCTACACCATGGCCGCGGCGATCGCGAACGAGTTCTCCGAGGCTGTCGGCGACCTCCATCTCTCGGCCCTCGCCTACGTGGCCCTCACGCTCTTCCTCGTGACCGTCGTGGTAAACGCCGGCGCCCGGCTGCTCATCTGGCGTGTGGTCCGCGGATCTGGCGCGGGAAGCGGTGCGTCGCTGTGAGGCGCTCGCTGAGGCGCTCGCGATGAACCGCCGGACCGTCCGCCGGGGCGTGAGCCGGGTCATGGTCGGGCTGATGCTGGTCGCGGTCGTCGTGGCGCTGGCGCCGCTCTTCTTCATCCTGCTCAACCTCATCGTCAAAGGCGCGGGAACCCTGTCGGTCGATTTCTTCACGAAGATGCCCGCGCCCGCCGGAGAAACCGGCGGCGGCGTGGCCCACGCCATCGTCGGGACACTGCTCATCGTCGGCGTCGCCGCGCTGATCGGGCTGCCGCTCGGCGTCGCCGCCGGGATTTTCTGCGCCGAATACCCACACGCCCGCCTGACGTTCGTCACCCGCTTCGTCGCCGACGTGCTGAACGGAACCCCGTCGATCGTCGTCGGCGTGTTCGCCTGGACCTGGATCGTGGCGACCCAGAAACACTTCTCCGCCCTGGCCGGGAGCGTGGCACTCGCCTTTCTGATGGTCCCGATGGTGCTCCGGACGACGGAGGAGCTGATCAAGCTGGTGCCGAACTCACTTCGTGAGGCCGCACTCGCCCTGGGCTATCCGCGCTGGCGCACCAGTCTGCAGATCGTGCTGCGGACGACGCTGCCCGGCATCGTCACCGGCAGCCTCCTGGCCGTCGCGCGGGTGGCAGGGGAAACCGCGCCGCTGCTCTTTACGGCGCTCGGCAGCCAGTACATGAGCTACAATCTCAATCAGCCGATGGCGGCGCTGCCGCTCACGGTCTTTACCTACGCGACCGGCCCGTACGAGGAATGGCACCAGTTCGCCTGGGCCGCGGCGCTGGTGCTGATCCTCGTGGTGTTCGTGCTGAGCATCGGCGCGCGGCTGGCGGTCGGGCGCGACGTGGCGCGCGGCGGGTGAGCTCGACGGTGGTGGAGACGCGAGACCTCACCGCGAGCTATGGATCGCTCGCGGCGGTGAAGAACGTGTCGCTGGCGTTCGAGTCGCTCAAGGTCCATGCGCTGATCGGCCCGTCGGGGTGCGGCAAGTCGACCTTTCTCCGTACCCTCAACCGGATGCACGAGCTGTCGGATGGCGCCTCGATCACCGGCGAGGTCCTGCTCGACGGCGAAGACATCTACGCGCCGAGGGTGAGCGCGATGCAGCTCCGGCGGCGCGTCGGCATGGTCTTCCAGCGTCCGACGCCCTTCCCGACGATGACGATTTACGACAACGTCGCGGCCGGCCTCCGCGTCAACGGACGACCCTCGCGCGCGGAGACCGACACCGCGGTCGAGCGCTCACTGCGGCAATCCGCGCTGTGGGGCGAGGTGAAGGACCGGCTCCACACGCCCGCGATCGCGCTCTCCGGCG
>JACDDX010000244.1 GCA_013816685.1 Gemmatimonadales bacterium | reverse complement strand
GCGCAGTATCTCGCCGTCGAACAGGAGCTCGGGCTCGATCGCGAGCGCACCAACGTCGACGGCGGCGCCGTCGCGCTTGGCCATCCGCTGGGGGCCAGCGGTGCCCGGATGACGCTCCACCTGCTGCACGCGCTGCGTCGCCGGGGCGGGCGCTACGGTCTCGCCGCGGCCTGCATCGGCGGCGGACAGGGGATGGCCATCATCGTCGAGGCGATCAACGAATGAAAGGACACCGATGGACCTCCTGATTCCGGTGCTCGCCGTGGCCGTGATCTATTCCTTCCTGAGCCTGCGCGTGCTGCGCCAGTACGAGCGCGGCGTCGCCTTCTTCCTCGGCCGGTTCTGGGGGACCAAGGGCCCCGGCGTCGTCTTCCTTCCGGCAGGGTTCGCTCAGGTGAAGCGGGTATCGCTCCGCATCGTGGCGATGGACATTCCGCCCCAGGACGTCATCACCCGCGACAACGTGTCGGTGAAGGTGAACGCCGTCATGTACATGAGGGTGACCGACCCGGCCAAGGCGGTCATCACGATCGAGGACTATCTCTACGCCACCAGCCAGCTCGCCCAGACCACGCTTCGCTCCGTCCTCGGCGAGGTCGAGCTCGATGAGCTCCTCAGCGACCGCGAGAAGATCAACGCCGTGCTCAAGAAGATCATCGACGAGCGCAGCGATCCCTGGGGCATCGAGGTCTCGGCGGTCGAGGTGAAGGATGTCGACCTGCCCGACCAGATGAAGCGGGCGATGGCGCGCCAGGCTGAGGCTGAGCGTGAGCGGCGCGCGAAGGTCATCGCCGCGCAGGGGGAGCTGCAGGCTTCACAAACGCTGGCCGAGGCTGCGCACACCCTCGCCACCGAGCCGAGCGCGATGCAGCTCCGCTATCTGCAGACCGTCGCCGAAATCGCGGCGGAGAACAATTCGACCACGCTTTTCCCGATTCCGATCGAGATGTTCCGGCCCTTCATCGACATGCGGTCAGGGAGCGGCGCCGGTGCGCTGCCCGCGCCCTCCGTCCGGCTCGATAATCCGGAACGGGAGCCGCAGGGTCCGGCGCTCAGCGCGTCCGACCTGACCCACCTCATGAGCCAGCTCCGACTCGACGCTGCCGGCGCTGCCGCTAACGCGGCCGCAAAGGAATAGCGTGGCCGAGGGAACACCGGCGCGGATCGATCGGGCCGCACTGGAGCGGGTGATCCAGCGCGCCGCCGAGCTGCAGACCTCCGAACGGGATCCGGGGGAGAGCCTGACTCCGGAGCAGGTACTGGCGCTCGGCCGTGAGGTGGGAATTCCGGGGCAGTATCTCCAGCAGGCGCTGCTCGAGGAACGAACCCGGATCGTGGCCCAGGCACCTGCGGGGCTGCTCGATCGGGTGGTTGGGCCCGGCGCCGTCGCGGCACAGCGCGTTGTCCGCGGCGACCCGGGCACGATCCAGCGCATGCTGGTGCGGTGGATGGAGGAGCAGGAGCTGTTCTGCGTGCAACGGCAGCAGCCGGGTCGGATCACCTGGGAGCCGTTGGGCGGCATCCCGGCCGCGATCCGGCGCTCCACCGCCGCGCTCGGCGCCGGGCGGAAACCGTTCATGCTCTCCCGGGCCGACGAGGTGTCTGCCACGCTGGTGGCGCTGGAGGGCAATTTCTCCCATGTCGCGCTCAGCGCGAGCGTGAAGAAGGCCCGCGGCGAGCATGTGGGCGGCGGGGCGGCGGTGGCGACGGCGGGCGTTGCCGGCTCCACGATCATGCTGGTGCTGGGAGCCCTGGTGCCAGTGGCGCTGCTGCCGCTGCCGATCGCGCTGGGGCTGGGCTACGGCGTGATGCGGCGGCTGGGACCGGCGGTCGCGCGAACGCAGCTCGGACTCGAGCGCGCGCTCGACAACATCGAGCAGAGCTCCGGCAAGCCGCCGGTCCTCTCCGGTGAGCGCGGGGCAGGCATCATGGGGCTGCTGGCCGAGGAGATGCGCCGGGTGCTCAAGGCGTGAGCACGCCGATCCCCAGCCCTGCGCCGGGACCTCGCGTTGGCGTCGTCGGCTGCGGACAGATGGGGAGCGGGATCGCGCAGGCCGCGGCTGCGGCGGGCTTTCCGACCGTCGTCCACGACCTGTCGCCCGAGCTGCTGGCCCGGGGACGCGCCGGCATGCAGCGCTCGCTCGACAAGCTGGTAGAGAAGGAGCGCATCCCGCAGAGCGTCCGGGATGAAGCGCTCGAACGGCTCGCGTTCAGCCGCGAGCTCGTCGATCTCCGCGACTCCGACATCGTCATAGAGGCTGTCACGGAGGACCTGGACGCCAAGAACGCGCTCTGGCGCGAGCTCGACGCCCTCTGCCCGCCCAAAACGGTCTTCGCTTCCAATACCTCCAGCCTTCCGATCGCCGCCATGGCCGCCGCCACCGGCCGACCCGAGCGCTTCATCGGCCTCCACTTCTTCAACCCGGTACCGCTGATGCCGCTGGTGGAAGTGGTCCGGACGGTCACCACGAGCGACGAGACGATGGAGCGCGCCTTCGCGTTCGTGCGAGCGCTGGGCAAGGAAGCGGTCAGCGTGGCCGACCGATCGGGCTTTCTGGTGAACCTGCTGCTGGTGCCCTATCTGCTCGATGCGGTGCGTGCGCTCGAGCGCGGTGTGGCCTCCATCGCCGACGTCGACCGGGCTATGCGCCTCGGTGCCGGGCACCCGATGGGGCCGCTCACGCTGCTCGATTTCATCGGACTCGATACCGCGGTCCGCATCGGTGACATCATGTTCGAGGAGTATCGCGACGCCCGCTACGCGCCGGCCCCGCTGCTCCGGCGTATGGTCACGCTCGGCTTGCTGGGACGGAAAAGCGGCCGGGGGTTTTATGATTACGCCGCCGATCCGCCGGTTCCGATGCGCCTGGGTCTCTAGTCCGGAGATTTGATGTTCGGTTACGACTGGCCCCGTCTCCACGCGGTGCTCAACGATCTGCCCGCCGCGCTGCTGGTGGTGGCGGTCGTCTTCGACGTCGCCGCCGCGCTCACCAGGCGGCCGGTCTTCCGTCAGGTGGGCTACTGGACCATGCTGGCCGGTGTGGTCGGGGCCGCGGCCGCTGTACTCTCCGGGCTGCAGGCCGAAGACCACATCGCCCACGGTGAGGCGGTGCACGAGGTGATGGAGACCCACGAGACGCTTGCCTGGATCACGCTCGGTGTCTTCGCGACGGTCGCGCTCTGGCGGCTGCTGCGGGAGAGGAAGATGGGCACCGCTGAGCGCGGAGGAGCGCTCGCCCTCTCACTCATCGGTGTGGGAGCCGTGGTGGCGACCGGCAGCTACGGTGGCCGCCTCATGTTCGACCATGCGGCCGGAATTCCGACTGCGGTGCTCCAGACGGAGATGCACGAGCGCAGCGAGGGACACCATCACGC
>JACDDX010000243.1 GCA_013816685.1 Gemmatimonadales bacterium | reverse complement strand
GTCGCAGTGTGGGGCGCGCTCGCGAGTTGGAACTACCGGCGTGGCCTGGCGCATCTGCTCTCGCTCGCCGTGCTGGTCTGGGCCAGCGTGGCGGCGGCCGCCGAGGTGCTTCCCCGGATCGGATATGCCCGGCAGAGTCTCTCCTGGGCCTGCGTCGCCGCGCCCGCTCCCGCGCGACCCTCGCCGGCTCCGGCCGCGCCTTCCGGTCCCGCGCCGTCGGGCACCGCGCCGTCGGGCACCGCGCCGTCGGGCACCGCGCCGTCGGGTACCGCGCCGAACTCGCCGCCACTCACGCCAACCCAATAGCACATGGCCAGAACCTTCCGCAATTTCATCAACGGCGAGTGGGTCGCGCCGAGCACGGACGCCTACTTCGACAACGTCAATCCGGCCGACACCGGCGACCTGATCGGGCGGTTTCCGGATTCGTCGTCGAAGGACGTCGTGGCGGCGGTTGCGTCGGCCAAGCGGGGTTTTGCGCGCTGGTCCCGCACGCCGGCTCCCGCGCGTGGCGATGTGCTGCGCCGGGTGGGCGAGCTGCTCGAGCAGCGGAAGGACGCGATCGCCGATGCGATGACGCGTGAGATGGGAAAGGTGCTCGCGGAGGCCCGCGGCGACGTCCAGGAGGGCATCGACACTGCCTTCTATGCAGCGACCGAAGGCAGGCGACTCTTCGGCCACGTGGTGCCGTCCGAGCTTCGCTCCAAGTGGGCGATGAGCTATCGCCGCCCGATCGGCGTTGTGGGTCTGATCACGCCGTTCAATTTCCCGCTCGCGATTCCGACCTGGAAGATGTTTCCCGCGCTGCTCTGTGGAAATGCGGTGATCATCAAGCCGTCCGAGGATGTTCCCCACACCGTGCACCTCCTGGTGGAGATCCTCCTCGAGGCCGGCCTGCCGCCCGAGGTCGTGCAGCTGGTGCACGGTCGGGGGGAAACGGTGGGTAAGGCGCTGGTGGACCATCCCGAAGTGCCGGTCATATCGTTCACCGGTTCGACCGATACCGGCGCGCTGATCGGCGAAACCTGCGGCCGGATGCACAAGCGGCTTTCGCTCGAGATGGGTGGCAAGAACGCCATGATCGTGATGGAGGATGCCGATCTCGACCTCGCCCTCGAGGGCGTCCTGTGGGGCGCGTTCGGCACCACGGGCCAACGCTGCACGGCCACGAGCCGGCTCATCGTGCATCGGAAGGTCCACGACCGACTCGTCCGTCGGATCGCCGAGGCCGCGGAGGGTCTCCGGCTCGGTGACGGGCGCGATGGCAAGAGCCAAGTCGGTCCGCTCATCCACGAGGCCGCGCGCGACAAGGTCGAACGCTACGTGGGCATCGGCCAGGACGCGGGTGCCGAGCTCGTCACCGGCGGCGAGCGGGCGGGCAGTCGCGGCAAGCTCGGGCGCGGCTGGTTCTACCGGCCAACCGTGTTCGCGGGCGTGACGGCCGGCAGCCGGCTGGAGCAGGAGGAGATCTTCGGCCCGGTGCTGAGCGTCATCCGGGTGGCGTCCTATGACGAGGCCGTACGCGTCAACAACGGCGTCCGCTACGGGCTCTCGAGCTCGATCTACACCAGGGACGTCGATCGTGCGTTCCGCGCCATGCAGGATCTCGACAACGGCATCACCTACGTCAACGCGCCCACGATCGGTGCGGAGGCGCATCTGCCGTTCGGTGGCGTGAAGGCGACCGGCAACGGCCATCGCGAGGGTGGATGGGAGGTCTACAAATTCTATTCCGAGACCAAGGTCTGCTACGTGGACTTCTCCGGAAAGTTGCAGCGCGCACAGATCGATACGTACGACGTGTAGGCCACATCGCGCGCCGCGTGTGAGCGGTGGCCGGCGCAGTCAAAATTCAAAGTGACGGCGGTTGCGTCTGGTGGAACCGGGGAGTAAGGTTCCCCATGACGTACGCCGCCGGCCAGGCGTCCCTCCGTTACGAGGCTCCGTTTCATGCGTCCAATGCAGGTCGGCTCCGGTAAGCGAGGCCCGTCATTCGATGAGGGCTCGCTGGATCAGTACCTCCGGGAGATCAGCAAATATCCACTCATCCCGCAGGAAGAAGAGGTCAACCTCGCGCAGCGCATTCGCGTGGGCGAAGGTGAAGCGCTCGACAAGCTCGTCCGCAGCAACCTGCGCTTCGTGGTCTCCGTCGCCAAGAAATATCAGAATCAGGGTGTGTCGCTCGCCGACCTGATCAACGAGGGCAACCTCGGACTCATTCGCGCGGCGCACAAGTTCGACGAGACGAAGGGCATCAAATTCATCTCCTACGCCGTGTGGTGGATCCGGCAGGCCATTCTTCAGGCCCTCGCCGAACAGAGCCGCATCGTGCGGGTGCCCCTGAACCGCGCGGGGACGCTGCACCGGATCGGCAAGCGCTCATCGGCGCTGCTCCAGGAGCTCGGTCGCGAACCGACGCCGAGCGAGATCGCCGAGGGCATGGACATCTCGATGGAGGAGGTGCAGAAGACACTCTCCATCTCGCAGAACCATCTCTCACTCGACGCGCCGCTCACGCCGGGTGAAGACAACAAGCTGCTCGACTACCTGCCCGACACTCAGAACCCGGGTCCCGACTCCGAGACCTTCGAGCACGCGCTCACCGAGTCGATCGAAGAAGTCCTGTCGACCCTCAAGGAGCGCGAGGCGAAGATCCTCCGGCTCTATTTCGGACTCGATGGCCCGGAGCCCATGACGCTGGAAGAGATCGGCAGCCTTCTCGGCATCACCCGCGAACGGGTCCGTCAGATCAAGGAAAAGGCGCTGAGCCGGCTCCGTCATGTGAGCCGGGCACGCGCCCTGGAGAGTTTCCTGGCCTGATCGTCGCCGCCGCGATGTCCGCTCCGCCCGAACGCCGCCCATCCGAGGGCGGCGTTCTGCTATCTGCCGACCGGGTTTCCGCGGAGAATCGCCTCCACCTGATCCCACTCGATGAGGAACGCATCGTGGCCGTAGAGCGACGTGATCTCTCGATACGTCGCCGCGGCCCCCGCAGCATCGTAGGCGTCGACCCATGCGCGGACTTCGTCGGGGCGATACAGGATATCCGAATCGACACCGACCCCGATGACGTCACCAACGCGCGCGGCCGTCGTGCGTGCGGCGGCGGAGAGATCGCCGACGTCGTGCAGGTCCATGCTTCGCATCAACGCGGTGTAGCTCGCCGCGTCGAACCGGGTGACCAGCTTTTCCCCCTGGCGCCGTAGATAGTGCTCGACGTCGAAACGGCCCGAGTGGCGGGTCGACCCGCGCCCGAAGCGGGCCTCGAACTCCGGCGCCGAGCGGTAGGTGATCATGGCGAGCGCGCGGGCCGCCTCGAGACCCTTGATCGGATCGGCCTCGATCGCGAGCCGCTGCACCGTATTCCATCCAATGGCCTGCGC
>JACDDX010000242.1 GCA_013816685.1 Gemmatimonadales bacterium | reverse complement strand
GATTACGTGCTGCACCACCCGGCCAGCGTCAGTGGCGCCGTCGCCGCTGCGCCGCCGCTCGGCCGGCTCGGCGTGCCGCCGCCGCTGCTCCTGCTCGGTCGCATCGCGTCACGCCTGCTCCCGCGCTTCGCGCTCCGCACCGGGATGGACCTCTCCGGCCTCGCCCGCGACCCGACCGTCATCGCGGCGGTCACCGGTGATCCGCTCTTCCATCGCTGGGGGACGGCCCGACTCTCGACCGAAGTCGTGCTCGCCATTGCGAGACTGCAGCGCGAGGCCCCGCGGTTCACGACGCCGCTGCTGCTGCTCCACGGCGGCGCCGACCGGATGGTGCTGCCCGACGGGACCCGCGAATTCGTCCGCCGGGCCGGCGGTGACGTCACCCTGCGGGAGTACCCCGACGCGTATCACGCGCTCTTCGCCGATATCGGTCGCGAGGCGCCGCTCGACGATCTGGTCCGCTGGATCGAGGCCCGGCTGCCCGCGTCGCCATAGCGGAACGCGGGGCGTCTCGCGGTGCCGTCGCCACGGTGGCGTGGCCACGGCCGCCGCGCTACTGTGAATCGTGGTCTCCCACTTCACCCGCGCACTGCGCCTCCGATGCCCCAACTGCGGCGGCCGGCCGATTTTCCTGACCTGGTCGCGCCTGGTCCCGAACTGCCCGGTCTGCGGACTCGATCTCGGACGCGGCGAGCCGGGCTATTGGCTCGGAGCCTACTTCGTCAACCTCATGCTGGTCGAGACGGTGTTCAGCGTCTGGGTCGTCGGGTTTCTCTACTCGACCTGGCCATCCCCGCCGTGGGATGCCTTCCAGGCCGGCACGATCGGCCTGATGGTCGTGAGTCCGGTCGCGTGCTTCCCCTGGTCCAAGACCCTGTTTCTGGCCTTCGATCTGCTGATCCGGCCGCCGGGCGAGCCGGACTTCGCCGTCCCCCACGAGCAGGGCTACAACCTGCGGCGGCCTCGGGCCTGATCCGCCCGGCTATGCCCTTCGCGTCTCCATCGTGAGACCGCCGAGTATCGCGCCGACGAACATCGGGCCGATGTGCACGAACGAGATCGCGAGGCCGCCGAGGCCGGCGAGCGCGGTCCAGAGCGAGTCCCGGGTGAGATAGCCGACCCCGGCCGCGAGCATGAGCGCGGTCAGGATCCCCGGGACGAACACCGCGGCCGCCGCCCGGCGGATCGTTCCCGCCTTGAGGCCGCCGACGTAGCCCGCGATGAGGGGGCCCAGCACCGGGATCCAGAAGAGCAGGAGCGAGAGCCCACCCATCCAGTTCATCGCCGACCAGAGACTGCCGGACGCGCGGGTCACGGCGCTCGCCGGTGCGCCGTCCGCCGGCGCGCCGCCCGGCAGCTCAGCGGAACGCGGCGAGGACCGCTTCCTTGCGGAGCCGATCGACCAGATCGTGTTGCGTCTGCGCGCGCTTCTGAAGCGCGGGGTAATCGAGCGCGGCAAGCCGGGGATCGTTGGTGGCCCCCGCCAGGTGCTCGAGGGCGGTCCACAGCCCCAGCTTCCCGTGGATGCCGAGCGCGAGCGTTTCCAGCTCTTCGACCAGGGTCACGCCCATCGACCCGATGTCCGTGCTGAGTTTGAGGCGAGCGAGTTTCTCGGCCACCCAGGCTCCGGCCTTCTTCGTGGTGCTCTCGCTCCCGCCCAGTCCGGCGATGAGCTGCTGGACGACGCTCTGATCGGCCGTGATGTCCCGATGGAGCTGCTCGCAGGTCCCGCCGAGGGCGGAATTCTTCTCCCGCGCCGCGATTTTTTCGACGACCTCGATCGCACCGACGGAGCCGCCGAGGTGGTCGTTGAGATAGGTGAGCAGCGCGTCGATCCGGGTCATGCGTCGCCTCCTGGGCGCCTTGCATCACGCCCTGGCTTCGGTTTCATTTCGGGCAGCAGGACGGTCACCACGATGATGGAGGAACTCCACTATGGCACAGCAACACAAGAAGCCAAAGCAGGCGGATGACGCGAGCCCCAACGACGACTCGAATCGGATCAAGGACCCCAAGGACTGGACCACCGGGGCCGAGCCGATGACCGGTGCCCAGGAATCATATCTCCACACCCTGGCCGGTGAGGCCGGCGAAGAGGTCGAGCCGAAGCTGACCAAGGCCGAGGCCTCCGAACGGATCGACGAGCTGCAGGAGAAGACCGGCCGCGGACAGGGCGGCAGCCGCTGACCCTCCGGCTGCAGGCGAGAGCTCAGGTTCGGAGCGCGGTGATTCCGGCCTGAGCCACCTCACCATCCTGTGACGACTGCATTCCGCTCACCCCGATCGCCCCTAGCACCTGTTCCCCGACCATCACCGGCACACCCCCTTCCAGAGAGACTGCGCCGAGGCTGAGCATCGCCAGCCGTCCGCCGGCGATGCCGTCCTCGAGCACTTTGGTCGGACGCCGAAACCGGGCCGCCGCACGCGCCTTGTGGATCGCCACGTCCTGACTCGCCGGCTGCGTATCGTCGAGAGAGTGGAAAAGGATCAATCCGCCCGCCGCATCCACCACTGCCACCGCCACCGTCCACCCGCGACCCAGCGCAAACGCCTCGGCCGCCTCGGCCATCGCCTTGGCGGCGTCGAGGGTGAGTGTTCGGGTATCACGCAGATGGGGCATCGGGGCTCCGGCAGTCAAGGGAAGGCCGAAGTCTAGCGAGGCAGGGCGACCAGACCGAGAGGGACACGGCGAAAGCCTGGCCAGGCGAGAAAGCCGCCGTCGAAGTCACGCACCCGTAACTGGCTCGAGATCCCGCCGTCCAGCAGCATCGCGCGGGAGCAGCCGAGCGCGCCCATGACGGCGGCGATTTCCGGCGTGGTGAGGCCGAACGGCAGATTGGAGAGCACGCCGCCCAGCCCTTCGAAACGGGTGAGCGCGAGCAGCACACGCCCGTCGCGCATGAGGCCGAGGGCGAGGCGCGCATCGCGGTGGTCGAGATCCACGCCGAGATCGGGCAGCCGGAGCGCTGCGGGCAGCTCGCCGTCTCCGACGAGGAGCGCGGGATACGACTGGAACGCTTCGCGGACCGTGCCGCTCGCGCGCAGTGCGGCGAGGCTGTCGGCTGGGACCAACGCCACGCGGCCGCCGGTGTCAACCACGAACGCAGGCGCCAGCGTACCGCGGCCGGGCGCTCGGCGCTCGCGGCCTGCACGCACCAGCCAGCCCCACGGACCCTGCGAGGTGAACTGTCCCGCGTTGAGCGCGACGACCGCGTCCGGGCCGGCCGAATCGATCGTCCAGCGGGTTGGCGTACCGTCGGGCGCCATCGCATCGCGGGTCTCGAAACGCAGTCGCGCGGGGTCGAGCCGCACCAGCACGACCCGGATCCGCCACGCCTCGCCGGTGCCGGAGAGGGTGATCTCGCCCCACTCGGTTCCCTCCGCGCCGGCCGGGCGCCACCGCACCGCGCCGGCCATGGCGGGCAGGGGTGCAGGCC
>JACDDX010000241.1 GCA_013816685.1 Gemmatimonadales bacterium | reverse complement strand
TGCGGTCACCCGGACTACC
The DNA here is from genome assembly GCA_013816685.1 of Gemmatimonadales bacterium. GTDB lineage: Bacteria > Gemmatimonadota > Gemmatimonadetes > Gemmatimonadales > GWC2-71-9 > JACDDX01. The sequence continues at coordinate 3,423 of JACDDX010000241.1, read as the reverse complement.
GTGCGGTACGCGCGCCGGCACTGGTGATCGGTGCCGTGATCAGTTCACCGCGAGAGGTCTTCCCGCTCTGGCGCAGCTTCGATCCCGCCCAGCGCGAGGCCGCGCGCGACTTCACGTCCAGGCTGCAGCGCTGGGCAGCCACGGAGCGCGCCCGGGTGCGGCGCGAGCTGGCCGGCGCGCAGATGCTGCTGCTCCACGGCGCGAATCACTACGTGTTCGATTCGAACGAGGCGGAGGTGGAGCGGGCGATGCGGCGGTTCCTGGCGGAGGAGAGACGGTAGGCTTAGTAGTAGCGCCGCTCGGCGAAGGCCAGCGGGCGTCGCACCCGGACGGCTTGCGCGGCCATCATCCACCCGAGCGCGATCAATCCAACGCCACCGAGTCCGAGGAAGATCCAGTCGTACAGCGGGATGTACCGGGGCAGATCACGCACGTGATGAAGGCCGAGGATCTGATGGTCGATCAGGCCTTCGATCAGGTTGAAGGCACCCCAGCCGATGAGCAGAAGGCCGGTGAACACCCGGGTGCTGGGCACCGGTGACCCGCGCCGCGCGTCGGTGACCTGCCAGTAGACCCCGGTCACGGTGAGCAGCCAGGCCGCGGCGTGAAACCAGCCGTCCCACTGCATGTTGCGCAGCATGGCGTCCATGGTGACGGGTGGGACTATCGCCGAGCCCATGTTGTGCCAGTGAAAAATCTGATGGAAGACTATGCCGTCCACGAAGCCGCCCAGACCCAAGCCGAGAATAAGGCCGGCCCGCTTCGTGGAGGGGAGTGCTGACGATACCATGCGCCGCTCGAAGTGAGAGTAAACAAGTCCGCGGCATATGCGCCCGAGTCACCGCCGCGAACCGTAACCGGGCTCACACAATTCCCTGCGGACTGGAATCGTTCAGCTAGGTGCGCTTCTTCGGCGCCGGCTTCTTCGAGGCCTTTTTCACTGCCGTCTCCACGGCCTTTTTCACTACCGGCTTCACCGCCTTCCTGGCGGTCGGCCGGGCCTGCTTCTTCGGCTTGGCCCCTCCGGCAATCTCGTCCATCGTCCGCCCGGTGGTGACCGACGTTTCGTATTCGGCCACCACATCGGCTCCCTCGCGCGCATGCTCGTCCCGATGCTTGATCAGGAGCCACTGCGCCTTGCCGCGGCTGTCGCGCCGGGTGCGCACCAGCACCCACGAGCCCTTCAGCCGCTCGCCCTGGAGCACGATCTTGAAGTCGCCCTTCGCGTAACCCCGATGCAGTCCTTCCATGGGATCGGGGCCGTCGCCGCCATAGCCGTAGGTCCCTCTCTCCCACAGCATCACCGTACCGCCGCCGTACTCGCCGCTGGGGATGGTGCCCTCAAAACTGTTGTACTCGATCGGATGATCCTCGACTTCCATCGCCAGCCGCTTGACGGCCGGGTCCACGCTCGGCCCTTTCGGCACCGCCCAGCTCTTCATCACCCCGTCGAGCTCGAGCCGGAGATCGAAGTGCAGGTGACTCGCCCGGTGCTTCTGGATGACGAAGGCCAGTGCGGGCGACTTCGACCTGGCCGGCTTGGCCGCCGCTATCTTGCCCGCCGCGATCTTGCCCTCGGGCTCGGCGGTGCGCTCGAAATCGCGCTTCCGCCGGTATTCCGCGAGCGAATCGCGATCGCTCACCGGACGCTCCGCGTGCGCCGCGACGTGACGACCGCCGTCGCCCGCCTCTCGCGCACCACCTCGCGCGGCGCCTTGTCGTCGCGCAGGCCAGGAAACCGCGGATGCCGCAGCATCCCGTCCGGCGTCCACTCCGCGAAGCCGATCTGCGCGATCAGCGTCGGGGCGACCCAGTGCAGGCTACCCCGCGTCGGGACCACCCCCGCGCCGAACGGCGAGCGCTGCCGCTCGATCCGGCCCAGCCGGCGGGCGAGATCCTCGAGCGTCCGCTGGTCGAAGCCGGTGCCGACCTTTCCGGCGTAGTGCAGGGTGCCGTCGCCATCGTAGTGGCCCACCAGCAGCGCCCCCAGCCCGGTGCGGCTGCCCTGCGGCTCGGTCCACCCGCCGATGACGAGCTCCTGCGTGTTCACGCACTTGAGCTTGACCCAGTCGCCCGATCGGCCGGCGGTATAGCGGCTGCCGGCCCGCTTGGCGATAAGACCCTCGCCGCCGCGGCGGCAGGCGTCGCGATACAGCGCCGCGAACGAGCCGTTCAGCGCGGGTGTGAACTTGATCGGTCCGCCGAACTGCACGACGTCCTTGAGGAGCGCCTTGCGATCGCCCAGCGGCAGCCGGGTCAGATCCCGCCCCTCGTAGAAGAGGCAGTCGAAGAGCCAGAGCTGCACCGAGCTCGACTGCATTCGGCGCTGGAGCAGCGAAAAGCTCGACACGCCGCGCTCCCCGTCCATCGCGATGATCTCGCCGTCGAGGACCATGTCGCCCCGCGCACGGGAGGCCAGCGCCTCCGCGATCCCGGGATACGATTCATTCAGCGGCTTCCGGTTACGGCTGAAGAGTTTCACCTCGCCGTCCCGCACGAAGGCGAGACAGCGCCAGCCGTCGAGCTTGGGCTCGTACACCCAGCCCTCCGGCAGCGCGCGCGGCTCGGTCAACGTGGCCAGCATCGGGGGGAGCCACTCCGGCTGATTCTGCCGGAGCTGCGAGGATCCGGCGCTCATGACACCTCCACCATTTCCGCCGCCGCCGTCCGCCGCAGCGCCGCGCCCAGGTCCGCCTTCGCGTCGAGCAAGCCCTCCCATGGATCCCCCTCCCGCGCGAGGCGCTCCGGCACCGTCCGCATGGTGAAGTCGGTCGGAAAGAGGTCGTCCAGCTCGTCCCAGGTGACCGGGGTGGACACGGTCGCCTGCGGATGACGCCTCGGTGAGTACGCCGCCGCGAGCGACTTGCCGCGCACGTTCTGGTTGTAGTCGAAGAACACCTTGCCGGTCCGGCTCTTCACCGACCATTCGAGCGTCACTTCCTTCGGCCGGTCCGCCGCGAGCCGCCGCCCGATCGCCTCGGCCATCGCGCGCGCCTCCTCGAAGGGGAAACGGCGCAGGATGGGGATGTAGAGATGCAGCCCGGTCCGCCCCGACGTTTTGACGAACGCGCTCAGCCCGAGCGAGTCGGCCATCTCCCGCACCTCGCGCGCGACGGTGCGCACCCGCCCGAACCCTCTCCGGTTGAGCTCGGGCTCGGCGCCCTTCACCTCCTTACCCGAGTAGTCGTAGGAGTCGAGGTCGAAGACGAGGAAATCGGGGAAGTTGAGCCGGGAGCGATCGAGCGCCTCGGAGGACGCGGCATAGGTGGTCGGAAGCCGCCGCCCGTCCGGCGCAGCCGCCAGCCGCGAGAACCAGACGTGGAACTCGAGCGCCGCCTGCTGCCCCAGCCAGAGCAGCGTGGCCAGGTTGGCGACGAGCAGGTAGTCGCGCGCCATGTCGCGGTCGTCCGACCAGATCCGGAC
>JACDDX010000006.1 GCA_013816685.1 Gemmatimonadales bacterium | reverse complement strand
AGTACAGATGGTACGGCGTCCCCGTTCCCTGGCAGATACAGTGAGTCCGGTTGGGGTATTCCATCATCTGAAACGGCTTCCCGGCCTCCACCAGCGCGTTGATCAGCCGCTCGCTGTTCTGGAAATGGACGTTGTCGTCGCCGCTGCCGTGGATCAGCAGCAGGTCGCCGCGCATGCCGTCCACGTAGGTCAGCGGCGACCCGCGGTCGTAGCCGTCCTTGTTCGTGGTGATCAGGCCGTTGTAGCGCTCGGTATAGACGTTGTCATAGAGCGACCAGTGCGTCACCGGGGAAACCACGACCGCGGTGCGGTACAGCTCCGGATGGCGGAACAGCATGTTGAGGCTCATGAAGCCGCCGTTGCTCCAGCCCCAGATTCCGATCCGGGCCCGATCAACGTAGGGCCGACGGGCCAGCGCGCGTGCGGCGGCGGCCTGGTCGTCGGTCTCCAGCACGCCAAGCTGGCCGTAGACTGCCTTCCTCCACGCTCGACCCAGCGGCGCGGGCGTCCCCCGGTTATCTACGCTCGCGACCAGGAAGCCGCGCTGGGTGAGCATGAGGTGGTAGAGGTAGCCGGAGTCCCACGCATCGTTGGTGGTCGTGCTCGCCGGACCGCCGTACACGAAGAAGAGCAGCGGATACTTCCGGGTCGAATCGAAACCGGGGGGCTTCATCAGGACGCCGGGCATGCGCACACCGTTGGCGCCCTGGACACCGAAAAACTCGACCGGCCCGCGGTTGAGGCCCGCAACCTTTGCGCGCACCGCCCGGTTTTCTGCCAGCGGCCGGACGACGCCATGATCGGCCAGCCGGACGAGCCGCATCTGCTTCGGCGTACCCAGCTTGGACCAGGTCTCGATCGCGTATCCCATGTCCGGAGCGACGTCGTAGCCGTGCGTGCCCGGTTCGCGGGCCGGCGTGAGCCGCTCCGGGGAGCCCGACCCGTCGAGCCGGGTGCGATAGAGGTAGCGTTGGCGGGGGTTGTCGGGCGAGGCAATGTAGTAGAGCCAGCCGGCCTTCTCATCGAGCCCGACGACCTTGATCACGTCGAAGTCACCGTGAGTCACGGGTTGGACCGTCTGGCCGTCCCGGGATACCACATAGGCGTGGGTCCAGCCGGTGCGATCGCTGATCCAGAGAAAGTGGGCGCCTTTGCCGAGCCAGGCCATGTCGTCGACCAGGTCGACCCAGGCGCGGTCGCGCTCGACAAGGATCGGCCGCACCGCGCCGGTGTGGGCATCCCCGAGGAGCAGCTCGTCGGTGTTCTGCAACCGGTTGAGCCGCTGCATGGTGATTTCGCGTGAGTTGGCGGCCCACTCCATTCGCCCGATGTAGTGCGCGCGCGGGTCGCCGGCGATCCGCATCCACCGGGTGGCGCCGCCCCCGGCGCTGACGACCCCGACCCGAGCCGCGGAGTTGGCCTCGCCGACCTTGGGATACTGCACCGGCGTCACCTGCGAGTAGAGCGAATCGGTGTTGTTGACGAGATTGAAATTGCGGACGCTGTCGGCGTTGAGCTGCCAGTACGCGATGCTCGCGCCGTCAGGGCTCCAGCGCCAGCCATCCGCGTTGCCGTTCATCAGCTCCTCTTCATACACCCAGTCGAAGGTGCCATTGATCATCGTGCGCGACCCGTCGCGGGTGAGCGACACGATGCGGCCGCCGGCCAGGTCCTCGACGTAGATGTTGTTCTCGCGTACGTAGCCGACCCGCCGCCCGTCGGGCGAGAACTTGGCGAACATCAGCGTCGACGGCTTCGCCGTTCTGCCGCCGAGCTTCGTGAGCCTCCCGCTCGAGCGGTCGAGCACCCAGTAGTCGCCCCGGGTGTTGAGCCGCCAGACCGGCTTGCTGTTGGAGAAGACCAGCAGCCGGCGAAGATCCTTCGACCAGCCGTAGTCCTCGATGTCGAGCGGGAGCGTGTCGCCCGGTGCCCGCAGTCTGCCGGCCGGGACGAGCACCTCGCGTCGTCCGCTGGCCGCGTCATAGCGGACGATGTCGCGGCCGGGCCCGTCGGCCGACGGCTCCAGCGTGGTATACGCCGACCCGTCCTCCAGCCAGCGCGCCGGACCGAACGGCTGCGACCTGAACTCGGCCGATGCGAAGATGCGCTCGGTGGTGAGGAGTGTGGAGTCGGCGGCCTGGGCCTGGAGCCGGGCGGGCCCCGGGAACAGGAGGGCCGCCGCGGCGGCACCGGCAAGGGCGGAAACCAAACGGCGGCAGGTCACGGTGCATCCGGGTGATTAGTGAGGCGCGCGAGGATAGTGCGACGATAACGCAACGATAGCGGCGCTAGTCCGCGACGGGCAGCATCTTCCGGAGGAACCACGCGGTGTGGCTGTCCGGGGCGAGCGCCACTTCCTCGGGCGTGCCCTGCGCCACGATCAGGCCGCCGCCTTCCCCGCCTTCGGGACCCAGATCCACGACCCAGTCGGCCGTCTTGATGACGTCGAGGTTGTGCTCGATGACGACGACGCTGTTGCCCTTGTCCACCAGCCGGTGCAGCACTTCGAGCAGGAGCCGCACGTCCTCGAAGTGGAGGCCGGTGGTCGGCTCGTCGAGAATGTAAAGCGTGCGGCCGGTGTCGCGCTTGGAGAGCTCGGTGGCGAGCTTTACCCGCTGGGCCTCGCCGCCCGAGAGCGTCGTCGCCGCCTGACCCAGGTGGATGTAGCCCAGGCCGACGTCGTTCAGCAGCTCGAGTTTGTCGGCGATCCGGCGCTGGTTGGCAAAGAACTCCAGCGCGTCGGCAACGGTGAGGTCGAGCACGTCGGCAATGCTCCGACCCTTGTAGCGCACTTCCAGCGTCTCGCGGTTGTAGCGCCGGCCTTTGCAGACCTCGCAGGGCACGTAGACGTCGGGCAGGAAGTGCATCTCGATCTTCACCAGACCGTCGCCCTGACAGGCCTCGCAGCGTCCGCCCTTGACGTTGAACGAGAAGCGGCCCGGACCGTAGCCCCGCATCTTGGCATCGGGCAGCTGGGTGAACAGCTCCCGGATGGGTGTGAACAATCCGGTGTAGGTCGCCGGATTGGACCGCGGCGTGCGGCCGATCGGGCTCTGGTCGATATCGATGACCTTGTCGATCCGGTCCAGCCCCTCGATGCGATCGTGCGCGCCCGGAATCACCTTCACTCTGTAGAAGTGGCGGGCCAGCGCCTGATAGAGGATATCCGTGATGAGGGTGGACTTGCCCGAGCCCGACACGCCCGTCACTGCCGTGAATACGCCAAGCGGAATGTCGAGCGTGAGATTCTGCAGGTTGTTGGCGCGGGCGCCGATGATCTTGAGCCGGTTACCGCTCGCCGCCTGTCGCCGCCCGCCGGGCACCGGGATCCGGAGCTCGCCTCGGAGATAGCGCCCGGTCAGCGACGCCTCGTTCCGCTCGATGTCCTCCAGCAGCCCTTCGCCGACCACTTCCCCGCCCAGCCGCCCCGCCCTCGGTCCCAGATCGATGACGTGGTCGGCGGCCCGGATGGTGTCCTCGTCGTGCTCGACCACGATGACGGTGTTGCCGAGGTCGCGCAGTCCGCGGAGGGTGCCGAGCAGGCGTTCGTTGTCGCGCTGGTGCAGGCCGATGCTGGGCTCGTCGAGGATGTAGAGCACGCCGACGAGGCGGCTGCCGATTTGGGTGGCGAGCCGGATCCGCTGGGTCTCGCCGCCCGACAGCGACGTCGCGCCGCGGCCGAGGGTGAGGTAGTCGAGCCCGACGTCGCTGAGAAAGCGAAGCCGGTCGCAGACCTCCTTGAGGATCGGTCCGGCGATATCGGGATCGAGTCCGCTGGCGCGCCCCTCGCCGCGGAGCGGAAGCGCCGCGAAGAAGTCGCCCGCCCGGCCGACCGGCAGGTCGACCACGTCGCCGATGCTCCGGCCCTGCACCAGCACCGCGAGGCTCTCGGGCTTGAGCCGCTTGCCCTTGCAGGCGTTGCACGGCTGTTCGGTCATGAACTCGTCGAGCTGCAGCCGGATCGAGTCGCTGCTCGACTCCTCGTAGCGCCGCTCGACGTTCCTGAGGATCCCTTCCCACTCGCTCTCGTACTCGCCCCGCTTGCCGCGCGCCCCGTCGGTCTGGAACCGGAACTTCCCCGGCGCGCCGTGCAGCAGCGCCTTCCGGGCAGGCTCGGGGATCTCGCCCCATGACGCATTGAGGTCGAACGTGAACTCCCTGGCCAGCGTCGGCAGCACCACTTTCCGGAGGTAGCCGCTGGGCTCGCCCCACGGCAGCACGACACCCTCGAGAATGGTGATGCTCGGATCGCCGAGCACCAGATCGGCATTCACCTCGCGCCGGGTGCCGACGCCGTGGCACACAGGACACGCACCGAACGGCGAGTTGAACGAGAACTGCCTCGGTTCCAGCTCGGCGATCGATAGCCCGCACACCGGGCAGGCGAATCGCTCGGAGAACATCGTGGAGGTGGTGTCGCTGCCCTCGAAGCGCACGACCTCGACGATCCCGTCCGCCGTCTTGAGCGCCGTCTCAAGCGAGTCGTTGAGGCGTGCGCGATCGGCGGCGCGCACCACCAGCCGATCGACCACCACCGAGATGTCGTGGTTCTGCCGGCGGTTGAGCGACGGCACCGCGCCGAGGTCGTAGGTCTCGCCGTCCACCCTGGCCCGGACAAAGCCTCGCTTCCTGACGTCCTCGAGCAGGTCCTTGAACTCGCCTTTCCGGCCCCGCACCAGCGGCGCCAGCACCTCGATCCGGGAACCCTCGGGCCAGCCGATGATCGTGTCGGTGATCTGGGCCGCGCTCTGCCGGGTGACCGGGCTGCCGTCGTTGGGGCAGTGCGGCACGCCGACCCGGGCCCAGAGCAGCCGGAGGTAGTCGTAGATCTCGGTGACCGTGCCCACCGTCGAACGGGGATTCTGCCCGGTGGTCTTCTGCTCGATCGAGATCGCGGGCGACAATCCCTCGATGGCGTCGACATCCGGCTTTTCCATCAGCCCGAGGAACTGCCGCGCGTACGCCGACAGCGACTCGACATACCGCCGCTGTCCCTCGGCATAGATCGTATCGAACGCGAGTGAGCTCTTCCCCGAGCCGGAGAGGCCGGTGATGACCGTGAGACGGTTCCGCGGGATGGTAACGGAGATGTTCTTGAGGTTGTGCTCGCGCGCGCCGCGCACGACCAGCGATTCCTGAGGCATAGCCCCGAAAGGTACCCGAAGCAAGAAGCTCGTTCAACGGCACCGCGCCGATCGCTGCACGACGGGGCCTGGGCCCGCTTCCCGTTTCGACTTCCGGCTTCTACCATCCGTCATGTCTCCCACAACGCTGTCCGGGACGTGATCAGCGTCGTCCTGGACGACCTCGCGTTCGTCGAGGTCGATGCCGTGATCCGGCCGGCCGACGAACGCCTGTCTCCCGTGACTCCGGTCGGCACCCGGCTCGATGCGCAGGCCGGTCCCACCTTCGCCGCTCAGCGTCGGGTCGCCACGCCTCTCCAGAACGGGACGGCCGTCGTCACCGGCGGCGGCGATCTCACCGCGCCCTTCGTTCTCCACGTCGTGATCCGCGAAGACGGCGTCGCCGCCTCGGGCGACCTGATTCGCCGAGCGCTGGTGTCCGCCTGGCAGCGCGCCGGCGACTGGGGGCTGACCACCATCGCCGCGCCGCTCGTGGGCGCGGGCGCCGGGCAGCTCGGCGTCGAGGAATCGGCGGCGCTGATGGCCGACACCTTCGCCGCACCGGGACGGCTGGCACTGCCGAGCGAGTTGCAGATCGTGGTGGAGCACGAAGCCGAGCGGGCGATGGTGGACGCCGTCATCCGGAGCCGCACGTGATCCGCCTGATCGACCTGACCAAGCGCTACGGCAGCTTCACCGCGGTCAACCGGATGTCGCTCGAGATTCCAGCCGGAGAGCTCTTCGGTTTCCTGGGCCCGAACGGCGCCGGCAAGACCACCACCCTCCGGATGATCGCCGGCATCCTTCGGCCGACCAGCGGCATCATCGAAGTCCGCGGCATCGACATCCATCGCCGGCCGCTCGCCGCCAAGGCGCGTCTGGGGTACATCCCCGACCGGCCCTTCGTGTACGACAAGCTCACCGGGGCCGAGTTTCTCCGGTTTGCCGCAGCGCTCTACGGCCAGCAGGGCCCGGTCATCGAACGGCGCATCGACGAGCTGCTCGAGCTCTTCGAGCTGGCGCCCTGGAAGAACGAGCTGACCGAGTCGTACAGCCACGGCATGCGGCAGAAGCTGATCATCTCGGGCGCGCTGGTGCACCGGCCCGACGTGATCGTGGTGGACGAGCCGATGGTTGGACTCGATCCGAAAAGCGCCCGGCTCCTCAAGGACCTCTTCCGTGGCTTCACCGCGAGGGGCGGAACCGTGTTGATGAGCACCCACACGCTGGAGACGGTTGAGGGCATGTGCGACCGCATCGCCATCGTGTACGGCGGCCAGATCGCGGCCTGCGGGACCATGGCCGAGCTGCGGGAGCAGACCGAGTCGGAGGGGCTGGGAATCGAGGACCTCTTCCTCAAGCTGACCGGCGGCCTCCCCACCCGCAGCCTCGACGCCGTGCTCGGGGACTGAGTGGCCGCTCCGCCAGCCGCACCAGCGTTGGCTCCCGCGGTCGGTCGGCGCGCGGGCGTCCGGACCGTTCTCCTTCCCAAGTGGCACACCGCGGTCAGCCGCGTCCGCCAGCAGCGGAGCGGCTCGCCGCTCCGCATGATGCTGCTTGCCGTCGTAGGCCTGGGCTTCTGGGGGGCGGTGTTCGGGGTGGGCTACCGGGTGCTCCGCTACCTGCGCGGCGTCCCCGACATCGGCGACCTCCTGGCCGGCAAGATGCTGGGCGTGGTGCTGCTCGCCTTTCTCTCCATTCTGCTGCTTTCCAACATCATCACCGCGCTCTCGAGCTTCTTCCTGGCGAAGGATCTCGACATGCTGGTTGCGGCGCCGGTGAGCTGGCGCCGGTTCTACCTGGCCAAGCTGCTGGAGACGATCGTCCACTCGTCGTGGATGGTGGCACTGCTCGCGGTGCCGATCTTCACCGCGTACGGCACCGCCTACGACGGCGGGCCGCTCTTCGCCATCATCGCGCTGGCGGCGCTGATCCCCTTCGTCGCGCTGCCGGCGATCGCCGGGTGCGCGATCACGCTGCTCCTCGTCAACATCTTCCCCGCCCGTCGAACCCGCGACCTGCTCGCGCTGCTGGCCGTCGGCGCGGCCGGCGTCGCGGTGCTGATGCTCCGCTTCATCCGTCCCGAGCAACTGGCGCGGCCCGAGGGCTTCCACTCGCTGGTGGATTATCTGGTCGTGCTGCGGACGCCGACCAATCCGTTCCTGCCGAGCGAGTGGGCCGCGCAGATGGTGATGAACTGGCTGCTCCGGGTTCCGGATCCCTGGCCGATCCTGCGCCTCTACTTCACCGCGGGCGTGGCGCTCGCGATCGGCGCGACGCTGCACCGCCGCTTCTATCTGCTGGGCTACTCCCAGGCGCAGGAGGGTGCCGAGCGGCGGGTGCGCCGACACCTGCGGGGACCGCTCGAGTGGGCGCTCCGCCCGCTGCCCGCCATCCGGCGCGAGTTCATTCTCAAGGACATGCGGCTCTTCTTCCGGGACAACTCCCAATGGAGTCAGCTCATCCTGCTCGCCGTGCTGCTCATGGTCTACATCTTCAACGTCAAGTCGTTGCCGCTCCATTCCGGCGAGGCGGTGCCGCTCAGCCTCGTGACCGCGGTGTCCTTCCTGAACCTCGGTCTTGCGGGCTTCGTGCTCTCGGCAGTGGCGGCGCGCTTCGTCTTCCCTGCCATCTCCCTCGAGGGACGACAGATGTGGCTGCTCCGGTCGAGCCCGCTGGAGCCGGCGGCGATGCTCTGGAGCAAGTACTGGATCGGGACGGTGCCGCTGCTGGTGCTCGCGCTGGCGATCACCGCGCTCACCAACTTCCTCCTCCGCGCCAGTGGCTTCATGATGGTCGTGAGCCTCGGCACCATCGTGCTCTTCACCCTGGCGGTGAGCGCGTTGGCGCTGACCTTCGGCACGTTCTATCCGCAGTTCGGCACCGAGAACGCGGCGCAGATCCCGACGAGCTTCGGCGGACTGGTCTACATGATGACGAGCCTGAGTCTGCTGGCGCTGGTGATCATGATCGAGGCGCTGCCGGTCGCTGCACGTCTCCGGAGCGAAGCGCTGGGGGAGCCGGAGGCAGCGTCCGGCGGACTGCTGCTGGCGAGCGGCGCGGTGGCCGTCCTGTGCCTGAGCGCGACGCTGATTCCGCTCCGCATGGCGCGGACCCGCATCGAGGCAATGGAGTGGTAGGGTGAGCAGCCCGAAGATCGTCGTCGATCTGTACAGCGATACGATCACCCGTCCGACGGCTGAGATGCGGCGCTTCATGTGCGACGCCGAGGTCGGCGACGAGCAGCAGCGCGAAGATCCGACGGTCAATCTGCTCCAGGACACCGTCGCCAACCTGCTCGGAAAGGAGGCCGCGCTCTTCCTGCCGTCGGGTACGATGTGCAACCAGGTCGCCTTCGCCGTCCACTGCCGCCCGGGCGACGAGATCATTCTGCACGAGCTGGCGCACCCGTACCTCTACGAGGCCGGCGGGCCTTCGGCGCTGATCGGGGCGGTGCTCCACCCGCTGCCGGGTGCCCGTGGCCGCTTCACCGCCGACCAGGTACGCGCGGCGCTCCGGCCGCCGGTGCACTACATGAACCGGAGCCGGGTCGTGTCGGTCGAGCAGACTGCCAACATCGCCGGCGGCGCCTGCTGGCCGCTGGCGCAGCTCCGCGAGGTGTGCGAGGTCGCGGATGCGGCCGGGCTGGCGACGCACATGGATGGCGCGCGGCTTCTGAACGCCGTGGTCGCGATGGGCATTCCAGCGCGGGACATGGTGGCGTCGTTCGATTCCGTCTGGCTTGATCTGAGCAAGGGGCTGGGTGCGCCGGTGGGGGCGGTGCTGGTGGGAAGCCGCGCGTTCATCGAAGACGCGTGGCGCTACAAGCAGCGCTTCGGTGGCTCGATGCGCCAGGCCGGCATGATCGCGGCGGCCGGCCTCTATGCGCTCGCGCACCACGTCGACCGGCTGGCCGACGACCATGCGCGCGCACGGGAGCTGGCAGCGGGGCTGGCCCAGATCGCCGGGCTGTCGCTCGACGCCGGTGCGGTCGAGACCAACATCGTCATCTTCGACGTGGCCGGGCTGGGCATCAGCGCCGAGACGTTCGGCGAGCGCACGCTGGCCAGTCACGGCGTCCGGTTCACCGTCCTGGGCGACACGCTCGCCCGGGCGGTGACGCATCTGGACATCCGCGACGACGGCATTGCCCGTGCGCTCGACGCGGCCAGCGCGGCCGCTAGACTCAGATAGCTCCGGCGGTACTCCCCTCCGTTCCCGTTCCACACACGCCGCCACTCCCCTGCACGGCAACTGCCACGCTCGCAGAGCACCCGCTGTCACCCTGGAGGCAGCGCGGCGGCCGGAAGGGTCCAGCACTACGAGGTGAGACGAACTGTCTTGTTGGGAACCGAAGTTCCGGCCCCTCTCGCTTCGCTCCAGGCTCACAACGGACACCGTCGCCGCTTCGCGCTGTTCGGCGCCCTGCGAGTTTTTCGACCCCATACGGGTAGCAGGGTGCCGAGTACGCTGGACGCCGCTTCCTAGGTTGGGCCGCTGCCGGAATCTCACTTCGCCGGCGCATCCCATTCCAAGGAGGCAGCATGTCGCACCGCACCCGGTTCTCCGGGCTGGCGCTCGCCCTCGGCACCGCGAGCCTAGCTCTCGCCACCGCCTGCACCGATGACCGCGCGGGTCCGGCGGTACCCACCGACGTTCAGTCCGGCAGCGCGTCGTCGCCCTCGACCGGTGCGCACCGTAAGGCCGTCGATCGTGCCGCGCTCGAGAAGCAGGCGCGCCGGCTCGCGCTTGCGCTGGCCGACCCCGCCTTTCGCTCGTACTTTCACGCTCAGCTCGAGCGCTCGCCGTATCGCGAGCACAAGCTCCACTACCAGGCGCTCGTGTCCGCATCGGACGGGACCGTGCGGGGAGCGCTTGGGCGGGCCACGGCAGAAACCGAGTCCACGGTGGCGAGCGAGGCCGCTGCCGGGCTCTCGTTGGAGACCTACCTGCCGGTCCCCGCGCACCGTGCCGGCTGGAAGGGCGGCCCGGAGCTGCTCGTCGCCACCGCCATCACCGACGCGGACGCGCCGGTCGCGTTCGACATTCACGGCCGCCGCAGCGTGCTCAGTGCCAGGACGCCGCCGGCAACGCCCGTGATTGCACTGGAGCCGGCGGAGCTCAGGTTCGATCGTCCCGGCGATCCGTCGTTCGTCACCTGCACCCTGTCGTGCGGTGGCGGTGGAGGCGGAGACGGTGGCGGCTCGACCACGCCTCCCGCCGGCCTCTACATGACGACCAGCCATCTCCGCGAGACCTTCGAGGGCTGGCTCAAGGGCAGCCCCGAGATCGAAATTCTGGTGCTGGGCCAGCTTCGGGCGACCGACTCGCTCACCAAGTACCAGTGTGTCGGGGAACGCATGGGCGGCGCCTACTACTTTAATCAGGACGACAAGGACTGGGCCGGCAACGTGCTCGTCTTCAGCCAGTCGCAGATCGAGAGCTACAAGGCGGCCCATCCCGGCCAGGCGACCCGGCTCTTCTTCATGGAAGACGACGACACCAGCTGCGAGATCCGGAACGAGAACGCCCTGAAGATCCTGGGTGACGTGGACGTGACCGTCCGCGGGCTCTCGGGTGGCCGCGATACCACGAGCGGCACCACCGGCACCATCAAAAAGGTGTGGAAGTTCATCAAGGCCGGGCAGAAGCTGCTGGCGCTCGGCGCGTCGCTCATCAACACGCCAGACGACATCATCGGCAACGCGGTGGAGGACATCACTACTACGGAGCGCTACACGGGCTACAACTGGATCATCAAGGGCGAAAGCGGCATCACCAACGGGTACGTCAACCTCCTGATGCGCTGACGAACAAGTCCACGCGACTGGCACGCACAGCGGGACTGCGCGAGCCTGGTTCCTCGCGGAGCCCCGCGGCCGCCACGACGGAGCGCTTCGGACAGAGTGAGAGCGTCACGCCGCTTCGTGGGGCTCGCCGGGAGCAACGCCTTCGGAACTCGCGGGAGTCGTGAACTGCAGCAGCGTGCCGGGGGCGAGCGCGCTCCTGACCTCATCCAGCGAGGGCCGCTCGCGAAAGACCAGGCCGAGCGCGCCGGCGCCGCCCGCCGAAGCATGCATGGTCTCCACCGCGTAGAGGGTGAGCACGCGGAGCGGTCCGGTGCCGAGCGCGAGTGGCTGAGTCTGCTGCCCCGGCCGCGCGACGCCGTAGCGGAGGTAACCGATGGCCACCGCGCCCCGTCCTTTCACGTTGAACACGTTGCGTATCTCTATGCCAGCGTCCATTCCCGCTTACCCCTCGCCGGCGGACATGCCGGTCACGCAGGTGTGATCGCTCCCATGGGTCGAGGCGGACCGGAGGAATCTAGGGGGGAAGCGCAAAGCGGAAGGGGCCAGCGCCGACAAAACCCAGCGTGCCGGAACGATCAGTGCACCGCGGGCAGAACAAGGCGCGGAATCAGGTCCTGCTGAAGGTACTTCCATCCCTGGCTGCTATAACTCCCCCCGTAGCTCGCGATGACGAGATCGAGCTCGGGCACGACCATCACCAGCTGCCCGCCGGCGCCCAGTGCTGAGTAGGCGTGGATGGTGCGGCCCCGCAATGGGTAGTCGACCCCCCACCAGAGATAGCCGTAGCCGCGCGCGCCGATGCGGACCAGCGTCGACGATGCGCGGGCCACGAAATCGCGACCGAGAATGCGGCGACTATTCCACGTTCCGCCGTTGAGCATGAGCTGCCCGAACTTCATGAAGTCGCGCGGAAGGAACTGGGTGCTGCCGCCGCCGTAAGGGTTGCCGGCGGGATCGAGCGGCCAGCCGTAGTTCCTGATCCGCATCGGTACGCCGAGTAGACGGTCGAAGGTCGTAAGCGGCGACTCACCCGTCGCTCGGCCCAGCATGCCGAGCGCGAGATTGGGATTGGCGCTGCAGTAGACCGACTCCGTGCCGGGGGCGGCCGCCATCGGGACCGCGAGGGTGTAGCGGTAGTAGTCCGGCTCCTTTGTCTGCTCCAGCATGGTGTTCTCGTTCCCCGGCGCGTCGTCGTTCCGATCGTCGCAGAAGTAGCCCGAGGACATCGTCAGAAGATGCTCCAGTGCCATCGCCCGTCTGCGGGGATCGAGGCCGGGCGGAAAGGTGCCGCCGTTCATCAACCGATAGACGGGAGTCGATAGGGCGAGTGGCGCGCCCGACTGCATCGCGGCGCCGACCAGCGTCGCGGTCATGCTCTTGGCCGCCGAGCGGGTCTCGTGGAGCCGGTCGCGATGCTGGCGGTGAAAATATTCCTCCAGCACGAGCTTGCCGTGCCGCGCGAGCAGCAGACCGTGGATCTGCGGCGCATCGATCGAATCCATCGGCATCGAGACGATGGTGTCAATGATCTTCTCGATCGCTGCCCGATCGATGCGGACCGCAGCGAGCGTCCCGGTGGGCCAGCCATCTGCCAGCGCGGGCGGCGGGCGGTAGACGTAGCGGTCCGGGTGCAGGCCGCGGGGGTAGAAGTCGCTGTCCTCGCGGTCCCGCCGGAAGTCATAGCTTCCGCCCCGGCTGGGAAACGCCAGCGTCAGGACGTCGGTCTCGGCATCGTAGCTCCCCTTCGCCAGCTCCTGCTCTTCGCCCTGCCCCCGCCGCCGGCCCATCAGCCAAACGACATCGCCATTGCGCACGAGTCGTTCGGCGCCGATCTGCGCGCCGAAGTCCCGCTCCGGATTCCGGAGCAGCACATGGAGCGTCCCGTCGGGCCGCCCTCGCAATAGGAGATGAAAGGTGAACTCGTCGTCGAACGGCACGATCTGGCCGCGCCAGCGATTCGGCCCGTCCGCCTTCAACGTCACCGGCGACGCGAACCGGAAGCCCACCAGCAGCGCTGAGGAGCCGGGAGGAAACCAGTGGCCGGTGAGGGTGCCGCGCGACGGAAGCCCGCCCCGGAAGCCGCCCTGACTGTCCGGCAGCTCGAAGGCGAGCTCGCCCGACTTCACCCGCACCGGCAGCGTGCGACCCATCATGTCCGCGGTATACGCCGACCCGGCGCGCTTGATGATCAGCGTCCCGCGCGCGTCCGGCCCGAAGCGGCGCTCGGCCTTCCAGAGGCCCGCGAGCGAGCGAGCCGGCGCGGTGGAATCGCCGGGGACGGACGGAGCGGTCGTTTGTGCTTCCGCGGCCACCGCGCAGCACAGGGTCACGACCACGGTCATCACTCGTCTGCTCATGCTGATTCCCTGAAGGTGGGAAGGCGGCGGGTGCTGCGCCGATGCGAGGTTGGACGGCGGGAAGCGCGGAAGCGTTGCGGCGTGCGGGCAGCGAGGGACCCGCTCAGCGAAAGCTGGCGATTTCGCTGAGCGGCTTCCGGGTGAGCGCCGGCACGCGGGCGTCAGCCGCCGGGTAGCCGGTGACGACGAGCATGACCGGTCGCTCATTCGCCGGACGCTCGAGGACATCGGTGAGAAAACCCATCGGGCTGGGCGTGTGGGTCAGCGCGACCAGCCCCGCGTGGTGGAGAGCCGCCAGGAGAAAGCCGGTGGCGATCCCGACCGACTCGTTCACGTAATAGTGCGTCCGGCGCTCGCCGTTCGCGCCGAGCCCGTAGCGCTGGGCGAAAACTGCGATGAGATACGGCGCCGTCTCCAGATGGGGTTTGTGGGCGTCGGTGCCGAGCGGGGCCAGCGCCGCGAGCCAGTCGGCCGGTGCCGTGGCGTAGAACTCGGCTTCTGCCCGTTCGGCCGCCTCGCGAATCCGTCGCTTGAGGGCCGGATCGCCCACAACCACGAAGTGCCACGGCTGCAGGTGCGCCCCGCTCGGCGCGCTGCCGGCCGCCTCGAGGCAGGACTCGATGACCGCACGCGCGACCGGCCGGGCGCTGAAATGCCGAGTGGTCCGCCGACGCTGCAAGTCGGCGGCAAAGGCGCGGCTCCGCGCCTCCATCTCGGCCGCCGGATACTCCACGTAGCCAGGCAGCGGCTCGAAGCCCGGCTCGCCGTCGCTCACCAGACCCGCACGCGCTCCGCTGGCGCCAGGTAGAGCTTCTGTCCTCGCTGCACGTCGAACGCCGCGTACCACGGGTCGAGGTTCCGCACCGTGTACGCGCGGTACTGCCCCGGCGCATGCCCGTCGGTGAGGATGCGGTTCCGGAGCACCGGGTCCCGCAGCTTCGAGCGCCACCCCTGCGCGAAGCTGACGAAGAACTGCTGATCGCCAGTGAAGCCACCGACCTTCGGCGCCGCCCTGCCGTGCAGCGAGCGGTGATAGGCGTCGAGCGATACGGCCAGTCCCGCGAGGTCGGCAATGTTCTCGCCCAACGTCTGCTGGCCGTTGATCGCCAGGTCGGGAAACGGCTTGTAGGACGAGTACTGCTTCACCAGTTGCTGGGCCGACGCCTCGAAGTGCTTGAAATCTGCCGGCGTCCACCAGTTGTGCAACCGCCCCCGGGCGTCGAACAACGCGCCCTGGTTGTCGAAGCTGTGACTGATCTCGTGCCCGATGATGGCACCCATCGCGCCGTAGTCCATCGAGGCGGGCCGCTTCGGATCGAAGAACGGCGGGTTCAGGATCGCCGCCGGGAAGTTCATCGCGTTCATCACCGGCAGATTCACCGCGTTCACCGTCTGCGGCGTCATCACCCACTCGCTCCGGTCCACCGGCCGGCCCAGCTTGGCGATCTCCTCACGATACTGGAACAGCGCGGCGCGTTCCGCGTTGCCGTACGCGTCGCCCCGTTTCACCTCGAGGCCATCGTAACCCGGCCACTTGTCCGGATAGCCGACGCCGACCTTGAGCACTGCGAGCTTCGCCTTGGCCTGAGTCTTGGTGGCCGGCGCCATCCAGTCGAGATGGTCGATCCGGTGGCCGAATGCCGCGATGAGGTTCGCCACCATCGCCTTGGCCCGCGCCTTCTCGGCGGCCGGGAAATACTTCTCCGCGTAGAGCTTGCCGACCGCGAATTCGAGTCCGTTGTTGGTGGCGTTGACCGCGCGCTTCCAGCGGTCGCGCTGCTGCGTCGCGCCGCTCAGCGTCGTGCCGAAGAAGGCGAACGACTGCTGCCCGAACGCGGCCGGCAGCACCGCCGCGTGGGACTGGATCGCGTGAAAGGTGAGGTAGTCCTTCCAGGTCTCCAGCGGCTCGCTCGCGACCAGGCCTGAGAGACCGGTGACGGCGCTCGGCTGCCAGATCTGGAACACCTGCGGCTTCGCAAGATGGGCGGCGGAGAAGTAGGCGTCCCAGTCGAGGCCGGGCGCCTTGCTCTGGAACTCGGAGCGCTTCCAGTGGTTGTTGGCCTTGCTGACGTCACCCGACTGCTCGCGGGTCCAGTGGGCCCGGGCCATTTTTGTTTCGAGCCCGACGATGCTGGCGGCCCTGGCCTCGGCGCCCTGCATGTGCGCGAGCGAGAGCATCCTGGCGACGTGGGCCTGGTACGCCGCGCGGGTCGAGTCCATGCCGGCGCCGGGGTCGGTGTAGTAGCTCCGGTCGGGCATGCCGAGCCCGCCCTGGAGCAGGAAGGGCGAATAGTGGCTGGGGTCCTTCAGGTCCTGGGCGATCCAGAGGCCGAGCAGGTTGCCGGTGTAGAAATTGGTGTTGTTGAGCGCGTCGACGTCGGCGCGGAGGCCAGAGCCGAGGACCCGGGCGAGGTCTTTCCGGTCGCGGATGGCGGCGACTGAGTCGAGGGCGGGCTGGAGAGGCTTCATGCCGGCCGCTTCGATCCCGGCGGTGTCCATGAAGGCGGTGTAGTAGTCGCCGATCTTCCGGAGCTCGGAGCCTCCGGAGGCGTGCCCTTTCGCGGCACTCTGGATCAGCTCGGCCACGCCCTGGTCGGTGCGGTCGGCCAACATCGAGCCGGCGCCGGTGCCGCTCTTGTCGGCCGGGATCTCGGTGGTCTTGAGCCAGGTGCCGTTGGCGAAGTCGAAGAAGTCGTCGCCCGGCTTGACGGCGGTGTCCATCCCGGCCCGGTCGAGGCCCGGTGCGCTGGGGCCGCCCTGCGCGACGAGTTCGCCGGTCGGCATCGACGCGAGCAGCAACGCGGTGGCGATGCATGATGAGCGGGGGAGCTGGGGACGGCGGATCATGGACATCCTCGGCGCGGGGCTCGGGGTGGGCGGGGGAATGAGCCGGAACATAAGGTGGATGGAGGCTCTACGAGGAGCGGGGGACGGAGGTTACAGCGACGGTTTGGAGGTGAAATTACGAAAGCCGATTACTCGTGTCGTCCAGCGTTCGGATCCGGGAAGCGCCCGTGCTTGAACAGCTGAAACCATACCATACGGTCAGTGTCGCTGAAAATCTGAAGCTCTTCGAAGATCTCCCGGGCAAACTCGATGGGTCCGAGTCCACTCGCCGTAATAACCTTGCGGTCGCGAACCGCCAATGCATCGACATACTGATGCGCGCCCCGGTACTCCGGCACCGCGCGCTCGAGATGAGCCAGCTCATTGCTCGTGTGGGCTCGATCGTCCAGCAGTCCCGCGCGTGCCAGTGCGAGCGTTGCCGCACAGATGGCCGCGATCGGCACACCCGCTGCATGTAGCGTCCCGAGAGTGTGCTCGATCTGAGTCCGGGAATACGGTCCCTCCCACATATCTCCACCCGGTAGTATGAGCAGGCGGACCGTGGCCGGATCCAGCCCCTCGAGCGAGCGATCCGGCTCCACCTGGAGCCCGCCCATCGAACGCACGGGCGCGTCGCCGAAGCCCAAGGAGACGACCTCCAGAGCTCCCGACCGGCGGAGTTCCGCGAGCGCGAACGCTGGCTCCCAGTCAGCGTAGCCGTCAAACACCAGCACGTGCACAGCGGGTATCATAAGTCTCGTCTCCTTCGTCGTAGTGCACGACGAGCAGCATGGGTCTGATTCCAACCTCGAACACATCGATCAGCCCGGCGTCGAGCAGTTCCAGAGCAGCTCGCCGGCTTCAGGGTTGTCGGCCGCACGGTGAGTCCTGAAAACCCGAGAGTACGTAGGCCCGCGTGGATCGGAACGCCGATTGTCATACAGCGCGTCCGGCCATCAATCCCAGTTGACGGTAGGTTGACACCGCCCCAGCAGTTTAGACCAGCCTTTCCGTCGCCCTTCCCAACCGTTCCGAACGAGCGACCGACTGAGCAGTCCACTCGAGAGTCTCATGCCCCTATCGCCGTGCTCCCCAGTTCGACCCCTACCCCCCCGCTCCCCACGGGTGACCTCGGCGGCATCGGTGGCAAGGGTCGTGGCGCTCGGTCTCTTCCTGATCGGCGCCCACCCCCACCCCTTGGCCGCCCAGGAGAGCAATCACCCCTGGTCCCTCGGCCTCGTCGCCGGCGCCGAGACGTTCCGCGGCGCTTCCCACAGCAGCGACCCCGAAATCGGTGGCGATGCCTCCGGCCACCCCAGCGCCGACCTCCGCCTCGGCCTCGGCCTCACCCGCCGGCTCGGGCCCATCGAAGTCGGCATCGAGGTAACCGCGCTCTCCACTTACCTCGAGATCACGGCGCCCAGCATCATGGTCCAGAGCCGGAGTCAGTCGTTCACCCGCACCCGCCTCATGACGGCGGTCGGTGTCCCGCTGACCCACGTCGGCCGGGGGGCCCTCCTTGTCCGTCTCGGGCCGACCGTCGACGCCTGGGCGCTCGAAGGCGGCGAGACGACGACACTGTTCGGCGGTGCCGGACAGCTCGCCCTCCGTGTGCCGGCGGGACGATTGGGCGTCGAGCTCGGTCTCGGCTACGCGATCTCGGAGAGCCTGTTCAACACCAGTGACCTTCCCGGCGGCTACGAGCGCCAGTCGCTTCGCGCACTTTCGCTTGAGACCGCGCTTCGATTTGGATTGTAGAGCTGGATTGTTGGCGAGAAGGTAGGAAGCGAAGCGGGTGGACCGCTGATCGGCTATGTCGGCACCGGTGAGGCCGCCAACGGCGTGCCGCACGCCTCGCAGTACCGGCTGCCCGGCACCACCGGCGCCCGGCACCCTGAGCACGCAGCTGCAACTACCAGCCGGCGGCTGCAGCTCGAGCAGAACAGCGCATCGGTCTCCGGCCGCGGACCGCAGGTGGCGCACACCGCACCGCCGATCTCCGCTTCGCCCGCGCGCAGCAGCCGGAGCCGGGCGT
>JACDDX010000240.1 GCA_013816685.1 Gemmatimonadales bacterium | reverse complement strand
GCAGTGGACCTCGTGCGCGCCGGCATGGTGGTGGGGCTCGGCACCGGCGCCACGGCCAGCGCCGCGGTGCGGGAGCTCGGGCGGCGGCTCGCGGCCGGCCTCCTCTCCGACGTCGCTGGCATCCCGACCTCCAACGCCACGCGCGAACTTGCGCGCGAGATCGGCGTGCCTCTCACCGACTTCGCGACCCATCCATGGCTCGACCTCACCATCGACGGGGCCGACGAGGTGAGCCCCGCGGGCGACCTCATCAAGGGGCTCGGCGGCGCGCTGCTGCACGAGAAGATCGTGGCGGTGAACTCGCGGCGCCTCGTCATCGTGGTGGACCGGACCAAGCTGGTTCGCCGACTCGGCGAGACCACCCACCTGCCGATCGAGGTGGTGCCGTTCGGATGGACGACGCAGCTCGAGTTTCTGAGGGGCTTGGGCGCGGTCCCGCGGCTCCGGACCGCTCCTGCCGAGGATGCCTTCGTGACCGACGCCGGACATTACATCATCGACGCCCGGTTTCCCGGCGGCATTCCCGACGCGCGGGCGCTCGCCGATCTTCTGGCTCGGCGCGCGGGCATCGTGGAGACCGGGCTGTTTCTGGGAATGGCACCGGAGGTGATCGTGGGAGGAGACGGCGCTCCTGATGAGTGAGTCGCCTACATCGCCGCCGCTTTCTGCTCGTACACCGCGGTCAGCCGCCGGAGCTGGTCCACCTGCATGGCGACGAGCCGGCTGAGATCCTTGTCCTTCGCGCGCCCGAGTGCCGCCGACGCCTTCACCACGGAATCGGCGAGCGCCTCGTAGGCGGCGTCGCTGTGCATGCCCGCCGCCATCATGTCGGCGTGCATCGCCTCCATCACCTTGTGCACCTCGGCCATGTGTCCCGACATCGATGACTTGATCATGGCCGGCTTCGCGGCCACCGAGTCGAGGTGCGCCCTGAAGGGG
The DNA here is from genome assembly GCA_013816685.1 of Gemmatimonadales bacterium. Taxonomy (GTDB): domain Bacteria; phylum Gemmatimonadota; class Gemmatimonadetes; order Gemmatimonadales; family GWC2-71-9; genus JACDDX01. The sequence continues at coordinate 2,550 of JACDDX010000240.1, read as the reverse complement.
GGGAGCATCGGCATGGCCCCGAGCTGCCGTGCCGGCACGGTCGGACTCCCCGAATCGCGCCGGGCGGAGTCGGCCATGGCGCCGGCACCCTGCTTGTCACCGCAGGCCACGAGTGCCAACACGAAGAGCGAGCCGGCGAGCGACGAGCCGGCAATCCGCGGTAGGCGCATGACTCAGCGCGCTCCCGCCATGACGCCGAGCTGCTCTTCGGCCATCGCCGTCCCCTTGACCCGCGACGAGATCTTCTGGAAGGCGATGTCGCGCGCGTGGTCGGGCGAGCCATGCCGGGGCTTGGTGTCGATGCTGAAGGGTGAGAAGCCGCAATCGTCGGTCGAGCCCAGCCGCTCCACCGGAATGTGCTTTGCCGCCAGCACCAGATCGTCGCGCACCTGCTCGGGCGTTTCGACCGTCGGGTCGAGCGGGTTGATGACGCCGATGAAGCAGACCTGCGGCACGCCGTCGGCATCGTCCCGGCTGTGCTCGCCGATCAGCCGGTACACCCGCTCCTTGTTTTTCTCGCTCGCGAGCTGAATCAGGAAGTAGCCGGCGTTCATCTTGAACATGCTGGGCAACAGGTCGGCGTAGTCCACGTCGGCGCTGTGGGTCGAGTCGCAGTCGCCACCGGGGCAGGTGTGAATGCCGATGTTGGTCCGCTCCTCCGCGGTGAAGCGGTCGAGGACACGATTGTTCAGCGCGATGAACTGCTCGAGCATGTGGCGTCCGGTCCAGGGATTCTTCGGATCGTTGCGGCAGGCGAGTCGCCCCTCGGTGAAGTCCACCGAGACCCGCTTCGCGCCCACTTCGAACGCCTGACGGATGTCCTTCTCGCATTCGTCGCAGAGGTCGCTGAGGAACTGCTCGCGCGAATAGCCCGTGATCTCGCTGTCGAGCGGATAGAGCAGCGACAGCATCGACGGCGCGATGACGGCCTGCTTCATCGGCGTGGTCGCCATCGTGATGGACTTCCTGAGATAGTCCGCCGCGTACGTCTGATACCGGAACGGCCCGCCGGTGAGCCGCGGAAGCTGGCGGTGATGGCCGTCGGCGAAGATCGCGAAGTACTGGCCGTCAGCGGCGAGGTTCGGCGCCAGGCCGGTGCCCGCCAGCGTGTCGGCGAGTGGGTATGTGGCGAAACTCGACGCGCGCTGCTCACCATCCGACACGATCGGTGATCCGGTCGCCTCCATGCGCTCGATCGAGTCGCGACACGCCGCGTCCTGCTCGGTCTCGAGCTGCGACTTGGAGATCCTGCCGGCGTCGTAGTCGGCGATGGCGGCCTGGAGCTTCGCCGGGCGGGGCAGCGAGCCGACGTTCTCGGTGGGGATGGTCATGGGCGGATCTCTCGGGAAAGACTTCGGGTGAGAGGTATTGTCCCTCACCTCCCCGCCCCGCGCAACCCCTCCGGGCCGCGGGCGCCCTAGCCATGTGCGCCGGGCTTCGATACTATGCGGCTCGCCCGCGTCGTGCTCTGCCCTTGTCGCGCCCCTGCCGAGGAGCGTCCGCCCGCAACACCCTGACCATCGATGCCTACTACCCCGCTGCCCACGTTTGACGCACCCGATTTTGCCAGCGTGTTCGACGCGGTGCCGGAACCATTCATCCTGCTGCGGGCCGATGCGCCCGACTTTCATGTGGTGGCCGCCAACGCCGCCTTTCTCGTAACGTCGAGACTGCCGCGGTCGGATCTGCTGGGTCGCAAATTCTTCGAGGTGTTCTTTCCCGAGTCCCACGTCCTGGAGGGCGAGCGGGCGGCTGCGGGGCGAGCGCTGCGTACCTCGCTCGACCGGGTCATCGCCACCGGTGCTGCGGACGCCCTCCCCGTGCAACGCTACGACCTGCCGCGGTCCGATGGCGTGCTCGAGGCGTCGTACTGGGGCTCGACGAACACTCCCATCTTCGGTGCGGACGGTCGCCTCAGCCATATCGTGCACCACGCGCACAACGTCACGACGGAGCGCGCGACCCAGCACGCGTTCGCCGCGCAGGAACAGCAGTTCCACACACTCGCCGAGGCCATCCCCCAGCTCGCCTGGATCGCCGAGCCGGACGGGTCCATCGTGTGGTACAATCAGCGGTGGTACGACTACACCGGCGCAACGCCAGAGCAGATGGCGGGCTGGGGCTGGCAGGCGGTCCATGATCCGGCCGAGCTGCCCCGCGTCCTCGAGGGCTGGCGCGCCTCGATTCACACCGGTTCGCCCTTCGACATGGAGTTCCCGCTCCGCGGCGCCGACGGACGATTCCGCTGGTTTCTGACCCGGGTCATGCCGGTCAAGGATGCCGACGGCCGGGTGCTCCGCTGGTTCGGCACCAACACCAACATCGACGACCAGCGCGCCGCGGCACGCGCGGTCGAGGAGCGCCAGGAGCGGCTGGAAGCGGCGCTGCGCGCGTCAAGCACCGGCACCTTCCGATGGGACATCGGCTCCGCCACGCTCGCTTGGGACGAGAGTCTGGATGCGCTGTTCGGGCTGCGGCCGGGGGCTGTCGTGCGGTCACTCGAGGAGTTCATTGCCCGAGTCCACCCGGAGGACCGGGCGCGGGTCATCG
>JACDDX010000239.1 GCA_013816685.1 Gemmatimonadales bacterium | reverse complement strand
GCGCGAGCACGATCGGCAGCGGCATCAGCTCGGGTGTCTCGTCGCTCGCATAGCCGAACATCATGCCCTGATCGCCCGCCCCCTGCTCCTTCTTCGCGTCGGCGTCCACACCCATGGCAATGTCGGGCGACTGGCGGTCGATGGACGTGAGCACCGCGCAGGTCTGACCGTCGAACCCGTACGACGCGTCCGTGTATCCGATGGCGTTGACCGTCTCGCGGACGAGATCGGGAATGTGGACGTAGGTCGTGGTCGTGATCTCGCCAGCCACCACGGCCATGCCGGTCGTCACCAGCGTCTCGCACGCGACCCGCGCGGCGGGATCTCGCGCCAGGATGGCGTCGAGCACCGCGTCGGAGATCTGATCCGCCACCTTGTCGGGGTGGCCTTCCGTCACGGATTCGGAGGTGAACACGTGTCGCTTGGGGGCGGCCATGAAAATCCTTTGGAGACTGGGAACTGGGGCGCTCAGGCACCGGCCGTGCCGGGGGGCAAACTAGCCACCCGGCCATGGCCCGGCAACGCTGAGGCCGGGTCGAGGAGACGCAGGTCCAGGTGCTCGCCGATCGCGATCCGGACCGCGTGCGTAACCTCAGCGGGGGTCGGCGCCTGGAGGGCCGCGCTCGCAGCTTCGCGGGCCGCTGACTCGGGAACGGCGCGCACTACCCATTTGGTGAGCGGCAGCGCGGGCGGCGAGACGCTCAGCCGGTCATAGCCGAGGCCGATGAGCAGCACCGCGCCCAGCGGATCTGATGCCATCTCGCCACACACACTGACGGGCACCCCGGCCGCCCGACCTACGGCCAGCACATTCCGAAGTTGTCGAAGGATCGCGGGGTGGTGCGAGCAGAACCTCCGCGCGAGCCGCGCATTGCCGCGGTCCACCGCCAGGGTGTACTGCGTGAGGTCGTTGCTGCCGATGCTGAAGAAGTCGCTCACCGCCGCGAGGTGATCCGCGATCAGCACCGCGGCCGGCGTCTCGATCATGACACCCACCGGGACGGTCGTTGCCGCGGCCACCCCCTCCCGCGCAAGCGCCTCCGATTCTTCCTGCAGCATCTCGCGGGTGCGCACGACCTCCTCCACGTGCGTCACCAGCGGCAGCATGAGCTGGATGTCGCGGCCGTGCGCCGCCCGCAGGACGGCCCGGAGCTGAGGACGAAAGACTTCCGGCTGATCGAGACAGACCCGGATCGAACGCCAGCCGAGGAACGGATTGGCCTCGTGCGGCGCCTGGAAGGCGACCGGGAACTTGTCGCCGCCGAGATCGTACGAGCGGATGACGACGGTGTCGTTGGGGAACGCCGCGGCGACCCGCCGGAAATAGGCCGCCTGCTCCACCTCCGTCGGCAGGCTCGCGCGGCCGGTGAGCAGGAATTCGGTCCGGACCAGGCCCACCCCGCGGGCGCCATACCGGACGGCGGGCTCGATCTCCTCGGGGAGATCGACGTTCCCCATGAGCAGGATCTGGCCACCCTCGGGCGTCACGCACGGCTTGTCGACGATGCTCTCGAACTGCAGCTCGAGCTTGTGCCGCCGGCTCAGCTGGGTCTTGGCGTCGTCCAACTCGTCGGGTGTGGGATCGAGCAGGATCGTCCCGCTCTGTCCGTCGAGCAGCACCATCGTGCCCGACGGGATCTCGGCGAGTGCGCCCACGGCGCCCATCACCGCGGGAATGCCCAGCGAATGTGCCAGGATCGCCGCGTGGGCGGTTCGGGTGCCCTCCTCGCTCACCAGCCCCACGACGTGCTCCCGATCGAGCTGCACGGTGAGCCCGGGCGAGAGCTCGTGCGCGACCACGATCACCTGCTCGTCGGGCGCGACGGTCCAGGGCTCGCTCTTGTCGCCGAGCAGCCGGTTGATGATCCGGAGCTGGATCGCGTTGAGATCGGTGAGACGCTCGCGCAGGCGGGCCTGCCCTGACCAGTAGTTCCGAAGCTCGAGCGCCTTGAACTCGTAGGCGGTTTCGGCGCTGAGCTGATTCTTCCGGATCAGCGTCTCGACGTTGCGGAGGAACTCCGTGTCCTGCGCCATCAGTGTCTGCGCGTCGAAGATCCGCGACTCCTCGGGCCCCGCGCGCAGCAGCACCCGCTGCCCCAGGTCCTCGAGCTCCCGGACGACGAACTCGACCGCGTCCCGCAGCCGATCGATCTCGGCGTCGACCTCCTCGGCGCGGACCAGCCGGTCGGGCACGTTCGGGAACTCCCACTGCACGATGTGCGCGGGCCCGTACGCGACGCCCGGCGAGACGCCGATTCCGGTGAGCCGGCGACTCACGTCACTCCTCCCCGAAGCCGTCGGCCACGAGCTGCACCAGCGCGTCGACCGCCTGGTCGGCGTCGGGGCCGTCACCGCGGATGGTGATCTCGCTGCCGCACTCGGCCGCGAGCATCATCACGCCCATGATACTCTTTCCGTTCACCTCGAAGCCCTCCTTGACCAGCTTGATGTCGGCCGAGAACATGCTGGCGAGCCGCACGATCCGCGCGGCGGGTCTGGCATGCAGTCCCTCCTGGTTCACAATAGTCGCCTGGCGCTCGATCACAGTCCGACGCCCCGGAACAGCAGCGTCAGGGCGATCGCGATCAGACCGAAACGGACCCCGCCCAGACGGAGCCGCGACCACTGCGCGACGCCCGCCCCCACGACGGCCACCGCAAGCGTACCCCCGACCGCCGACGCCGGCTGCCCGTGCAGGTACCACCAGGCCACGAGCGGCACGGCCAGCCCCACCGCCAGTCCGGCGGCAGGCTCGATCAGGCGGATCGCGCGCGGCAACCACGACGTCACCAGGGCGTGCGCCACCCGCATTCCGGCGTCGAGCCCGGTCCGGAGCGACCACACCGCCGTCAGCAGTCGCAGAATGTTGTACAGGACCAGCAACGCGACGACCGGCCAGAGCCCCGCGCCCAACGCGATGCCCGCGAGCGTGAGACCGACGAGCGTCGGCACCAGTCCGGTCCAGAAGAGCTGATCGCCCAGCGCACCGAGCGGACTGCAGAGCGCGGTGCGGAGCCGCTCGAGCTGCGGTGCCGGCACCGACTCGTACTCGGCGCGGACCGTCGCGCCGAGCGCGAGTCCGGCAAGGTTCGGGTTGCAGTTGAAGAACTCGGCCGAGCGCACCACCGCCGCGCTGTGGCGCACCGGGTCGACCCTCTTCAGATCCTCGAGCAGCGGCTCGGCCGCGTAGCCCATGCCGATGCCGAGCATTCGCTCGTGGTTCCAGGTGCCCTGTACCGCGTAGAGTCGGAGCAGCGCCCGCCACCGGCCGGTCATCGGAGTGCGGCCATGAGCGTGCCGATGCCGGCGCCCGCCACGAGCCAACGGAGCCGCCGGCCGCGGCCGGAGCTCCGGAGCGCGCCGTCCACGGCCGCCCCGAGCCCCGCGCCGATCACCACCAGCGTCAGAGCGAGCGCGGTCCGCCGGTCGGGATGGACGCCTTGGGCAACCGCCCATGCGGCAGCGAGTCCGATCGCGGTCAGCACGGCGCCCCGCACG
>JACDDX010000238.1 GCA_013816685.1 Gemmatimonadales bacterium | reverse complement strand
CCTCCCGGCGCTGCACCCATACCCTGGCAGGCCCGTGACCCCTGAGCGACCCTTCAGTCTGGTACTGAGCGGCGGCGGCCTGAAAGGGCTGGCCCACATCGGCGTCCTCCGTGCACTCGAGGAGCGGGGGCTGGTGCCGGGTCTCGTGGTCGGCTCGAGCATCGGCTCGCTGATCGCGGCCGCGTGGGCGGCCGGGGTGCCGGTGGCGCGGATGGCGGAGCGGGCCTCGGCGGTGAAACGCCGGGACGTGTTCCGGGTGGCTCACACCGAGGTCGCCTTCCGCCGGCTGCTGGCTCCCGCTCTGTATCGCCGCGAGCCGCTCGATGCCCTCATCACCAGCCTCATCGGCGACATCACCTTCCACGACCTGAAGCGCCGGCTGCTCGTCAACACAGTGGATCTGCATACCGGCATGCAGGTCATGTGGGGACTTCCCGGGCTCAGAGACGTCCGGGTCGCCGACGCGGTATCGGCCTCCTGTGCGCTGCCGGGCATTTTTCCTCCACGCGAGATCAACGGCCGGGCCTACGTGGATGGCGCCGTGGTGGAGAATCTGCCGGTGCGTCTGGCCGCGTCGCTGGGCACTGGACCGATCATCGCGGTGAACGTCGCGGCCACGAGCATCCGCCGCTCGACCGACGAGACCCAGGGATTCGCCGCCACCTACATCCGCGGGCTGGAAATCGTGATGCAGACCCAGATCGAGGGTCAGCTTCGCGACTGGAAGGGGCCGCCAATGATCCTGGTCCAGCCTAAGGTCGAGCACATCTCGATGTTCGCCTTCGACCGGAACGACGAGCTGCTCGAGGCCGGCTACCTGGCCACCAGACAGATGCTCGATCAGATGGCGCATCGGCTCCACGCGATGACCGACGGCATGCACCCGACGCGCACCCTGCGCGTTCTGGTGGACGAGAGCCGCTGCGTGGGCTGCGGATCGTGCGTCATCCAGGCGCCGAAGGTGTTCCGGCTCGATGCGCGCGGGAAGGCGCAGGTGCTGGCGCCGCTGCAGCGCTGGTCGCCGATCGACGGCGCGTACGTACTCAACTGTCCCACCTATGCGATCAGCGCCCGGCCGGAGGACACCGCAGCCTGACCATGGCGGACTCGGGTGCGGCGGCCCGGCTCAGGTCGCGATGGCCGCTCTCGGCGTGAACCGGCCAAACTCGCTTCCGATGCGCGACAGATCGCTTGCCACCCGGTCCCAGTTGTAGTGCCGCTCCACCGCATCCCGCCCCGCCTCTCCCAACCGCCGCGCCAACCCTGGATCATCGAGCAGCCGGCGAATCGCGTCCCTCACCTCGACGTCGCTGCACGGATCGACCACCAGTCCGGTCTTGCCGTCGGTTACCGCCTCCGGAATGCCTCCGCTGCGTCCCGCGACAACCGGAATGCCGCACGCGGACGCCTCCGCCAGCGAGATGCCGAAGCCCTCGACCCGCTGCTCCATGAGTCGGGAGATGCCGAGATACACCGACGCACGGTTGTAGAGCGCGGGCAGGTCGCGATCGGGCACGTCACCGAGGAAACGCACTCGCCCCGCGACGCCGAGCTCCGCGGCGAGCGCCTGCAGGCGCTCGAGATCCTCGCCGCTGCCCACCACGGCGTACCGCAGGTCCGCATGTGGCCCGTCGAGCTGCGCCAGCGCCTGGAGTGCCACGTCAATTCCCTTGTGGCGGGTGAGCCGCGCGACGGAGAGGAGCCAGCGACCATTATCGAGGCCATACCGGCGTCGCACGTCCGCGGTGTCGAGATCGGGGCGGAAGGCCTCGGGATCCGCGCCCAGCGGCACCGCGATCACCCGCTCGACGTTTGCATCCACCTTGAGCTCGCGGAGGAGATTGAGACAAAGATCGTGGGTCCACTGGCTGTTGGTCACCAGCACCCGCGCCGCGCCGAGGAGGGCACGGGCGGACTTCCGCTTCACCGCCGACTGATGCACCTGATGCTGGAGGATCAGCAGGTCGCCGCCGTGGAGCAGGATGCCGAACGGTACGCCGACCCGCTCGCGGGCCCACTTCGCGGGATAGGTCGCGGGCTTGAGATTTCCGCACCAGATGAATTCCGCCCGGCTCGAGCGCGCGAGCACCGCTGCGCGGCGGGACCAGAGGAGCAGACCCTGAATCGTCTTGAGCTTGCGTGAGACCAGCGGCAGCCGGTCGACCCGGTTGGGCAGGCGCTCGTCGATATCCTGACTGTCCGGATGCTGGCCGGTGGAGACGATCAGGGATCCCGGCGGATAGCGCCGCGCGAGCTCGCCCATCCAGCGCGCGATTCCGCCGCCCATCGGCGGGAAATCGTAGGTCAGCAGGAGCTGAGGTCTCATGCCCGACAATCTACCTGAGATAGGGCTCGAGGTGCGACCGGATGCGCTCGGCCGCAGCCGGAACGGTGAGCGTACCGACGGCGGCAGGATCGGGACGTGGCGCCCTGAGCGCGCAGCCGATCGCCCGGGCGAGCGCGGCATCGTCGTCGAGGGGGACCAGCGTGGCCGCTCCGCACACGAACTCGCGATGGGGCGGAATGTCCGACGCGACCGCGGGAAGTCCACAGGCGATCGCTTCGATGGGGCCGAGGCCGAACCCCTCGAACCGGCTGGCACTCACGGCGACGGCAGACTCGCGGCAGGCGCGCACGACGTCCGCGTCGCCAACATCGGTCTCGACTCGGCAATCCACACCGAGCGCCAGGGCCAGTCTGCGGAGCGGCCCGGCCTCCGGTCCGCGGCCGATCAGGCGAAGCTGCACCCGCTCTTGGAGCCGGGCGCAAGCACGGATCAGCGCCGCCTGGTTCTTGTGCGGCTGCAGACGCGACACGGCCAGCACCACCGGCCTCTCCGGCCCCGCGGCTACCGGGGGCGGCGGCCCGGGTGTGAAGCGACCGGAGTCATAGCAGTACGGCACGCAGGTGGCCGAGACGCCGAAACGCCGTTCCACCGTGTCGCGGGTGAACTCGCTCGGCACCCACACGTCGTCGGCGCGTGCTGCGACGTACCGCAGCCGGCTGTAATAGCCGCGCCGTCGTCCATAGCCGCCGAGCGGTCGCGGCAGCCGGAGGAACCGTCCTCCCAGCCACCAGACCGGATCATACCTCCCCTTCCCCGTGCCTTTCGGCGGCAGGTCCCAGAGATAGACGATCAGCGGACAACCGACCTGCCGGCTGTGTCGCCAGGCCGATTCCGCCGCACCACCGCCGAGCGCCACCGCAACCCGGGCCCGCGCGTGGCCCTCGACGGCGACGACCGTTCCCGCCGAGCGGAGTGCCGGAACGACCAGCGCTCCGTACGCGTTCGGCGCGAACCACCGCACGTCATCCAGCGGGCCGGCCCTCGGCGCTGCCGGTCACCCGGGCAAAGGCCGCCTCGTAGGCGTCGACCATTCTCGAAACCGGGAATTCACGCTCGATGCGCTGCCTCGCGGCGCGTCCGAGCGCAAGGCGTCGATCGGCGTCGTCCAAGAGTGCGCTGGCCGCGCTGGCCAGCGCGGACGGATCCGCCGGCGGTACAAGCAGGCCCGCCACCCC
>JACDDX010000237.1 GCA_013816685.1 Gemmatimonadales bacterium | reverse complement strand
CCAAGGAGCTTGGGCTCTTCTTCCAGCAGGTACAGCGCCACTTCAGGGTGCAGGCGCACCGTCAACTGGCGCTCGCGCTGCTCGTGACCGGCCCGCTTGATTGCGCGTTCGAGGCGCCGCGCAATCACCTCGGGCGTGAACACGCGACCCGATCCGCCGCAGGTCGGGCAGTCCGCTGTCATGGAATGCCACAGCGACGGGCGGACGCGCTGCCGGGTCATTTCGACCAATCCCAGGTCGCTCACCGCCAGCGCCTTGGTGCGGGCCCGGTCGCGGCCGAGGTGGGTGCGCAGCTCCTGCAGCACCTTGTCGCGATTGGAGCGCGTCTCCATGTCGATGAAATCGCAGACGATGATCCCGCCAATGTCGCGCAGACGGATCTGACGCGCGATCTCGCGGGCGGCCTCGAGATTGGTGCGGAGGATCGTCTTCTCGGGATCCTTCTTTCCGGTATAGCGCCCGGTGTTGACGTCGATGCTCACCAGCGCTTCCGTCGGCTGAATGATCAGCGACCCGCCGGTTGGCATCTCGACCCGCGCCTTGAACAGCTCGCGGATCTCGCTCTCGATGTCGAACTTGTCGAAGAGGGGCGTCGGCTCTTCGTAGAAGTGCACCCGGCCGATCAGATCCGGATCGATCTGCGTCAGATACTGTTCGATCTCGTTGTACAGCTCGCGCGAATCGACGTGCAGCGCATCCACCTTGGCGCTGAACAGATCGCGAATGATGCCGCGCGTGAGACTGGTCTCGCGCTGAAGCAGCGCGGGAGCCCGGCGCACGAAGCTCTTCTTGCGATTGATCTTCTTCCAGAGCGCGAGCAGCGAGTCGATCTCGCGCCGGAAATGGTCCTCGGTCACCCCCTCCGCGACGGTGCGCACGATGACGCCGCCGGAGTCCTTGGGCAGCAGCTTCGACACCATTTCCCGGAGCTTGGAACGCTGCTCCCGGCTTTCGATTTTCCGGCTGACACCGACCTTCGAGGCGAAGGGCATGTACACCAGGAACCGCCCCGCCAGCGAGATCTGCGCGGTCACACGGCAGCCCTTGGTGCCGATGGGTTCCTTGGTGACCTGAACCGGGAGATTCTGGCCCTTCTTCAGCAGGTCCTGGATATTCGGCACCGCCCGGCGCGGCGACGGCTCCCGCTGCCGCACCTGACCCGCGCCGACCCGCTCGGTCGTCGCGGCGTCACCGGTCCCATTGCTGCCCTCGCCGTCGCTCCGGACACCACGACCGCGGCGGCGGCGGTCCCGGCTCCGCCACGCCGGCTTGACCGGCTCCCCGGCTTCGGCCTCGGCTCCGGCGAGCTGGGGCTCGGCCTCGATCGAATCGACCTCCGCCTCTTCTTCAGCGGCTTCCTCCACCGGATCTTCGTCTTCATCGGGCTCGAGCAGATCGGACGCGTGCAGGAATGCGCTCTTCTCCTGTCCGATATCTACGAACGCAGCCTGGATCCCGGGCAGCACGGCTTCGACGCGGCCGAGGTAGATGTCGCCGACGGAGCGCCGGTGGTCGGGCCGGTCCACGAGCAGCTCGACGAGCCGGTCGTCCTCGAGGATCGCGACGCGGGTTTCCCGCTGCCCGCCATTGATCAGGATCTCACGCTTCACAGGCGGCCTCTGGGCAACATGAAAAACGCGCCTCCCGTTCGGGCGCGCGCGATCGGGTGCAGCGGGATCGATGCGTGTTCAATCGGCGATCTCCCCCAGAATCTGTCGCGCGATGACGAGGCGCTGGATCTCGCTGGTTCCCTCGCCGATCTCGCACACCTTCGCGTCGCGCATCATCCGCTCGACCGGATAGTCGGTGGTGTAGCCGTAACCGCCGAAGATCTGCACCGCCTTGGTGGTGGTCCGCATGGCCAGCTCCGAACAGAAGAGCTTGGCCATGGCTGCCTCCTTCTTGAATGGGCGGCCATTCTGCTTGAGCCACGCGGCGTGGTACAGCAGGTGGGTGGCCGCCTCGATCTCGGTGGCCATGTCGGCGAGCTGAAAGTTCACGCCCTGAAAGCTCCCGATCGCGCGGCCAAACTGGTGGCGGGTGCCGGCGTACTTGAGCGCCTCATCGTAGGCGCCCTCGGCGATCCCCAGCGAAAGCGCCGCGATACCGATGCGGCCGGCGTCGAGCGTCCTGAGGAAGTTGACGAACCCCCTGCCCGGCGTCCCGAGGAGATTCTCCTTCGGCACGATGGCGTCTTCGAAGATGAGCTCGCGCGTGTCGCTGGCACGCCAGCCCATCTTGTCTTCCTTCTTCCCTGCCCGGACGCCCCTGGTCACCCCAAGGTCCTCGGCGTGGCCGATGCCGAGCGCCCTGCAGGTGTCCAGATCCACGGTGTCTTTGGTGACGATGAAGCTGGTGATGCCGCGGCTGCCTGTCCCCGGCTCGGTGCGCGCGGTCACGACGAAAATCTCGCCTACGCCGGCGTGGGTGATGAAGATCTTGGAGCCGTTCAGCAGGTAGTGATCGCCCTTGTCCACGGCCGTGGTGGCGGTGCCGCCGGCGTCGCTTCCTGCGCCCGGTTCGGTGAGGCCGAAGCCGCCGAGCACCTGGCCCGAGGCGAGCAGCGGGACGTAGCGCCGGCGCTGCTCGTCGGTGCCGAAGTCCACGATGGGTGAAGTGCCGAGGTTGGTGTGGGCGCTGATGGTGAGGGCGTGGCTGGCATCGACCTTGGCGAGCTCGTGGATGGTGAGGTAGTACGACAGCTGGTCCATGCCCGAGCCGCCGAGCTCTTCGCTCCAGGGGACGCCGAGGAGGCCGAGCTCACCCATCCGTTTCACGTTCTCCCAGGGAAAAGTCGAGGTCCGGTCGAGCTCCCGGGCCACCGGGGCCACCTCGGCACGGGCGAACTCGCGCACCGTTTCACGCACCTGCTGATGATGATCGGTGAAGTAGAGCGCGTCATCCATGCAGACAATATAGACAGCCGCGAAGCCCTTGTCCGGGTCTAGCAGGGCGGCGGTTTCCGCTGGATCAGCGAAAGGAGCGATGAGCCGTGCTTCGCCAGCGCGCGCGGTCCGAGTCCGGGGACGGCGCGAAGTCCGGCCAGATCAGCGGGACGCCGGACACTGATGGCTCGCAGCGTGTCATCGGCGAGCACCACGTAGTCGGGCGCACCCAGCGCGAGCGCAGCAGTCCGGCGCCAGGCAATGAGCTCGGTGAGCAGCGGTGGATCGTCACTGTCGGTCGCGAGAGACGGCTGGGCACCGTCGACGTCGCCGAGTGCCGCCAGAATTGTCGCCCCGCAGCGCTCGGCGAGGGTCACGCCGACCCCGGGCACTCCCGCCAGTGCGGCCGCGCTCAGAGGTGGATCTTCCGCCAGGCGGCGCAGCACCTGGGGTTCGAGTGGACTGCCTCCCCAGGCCGATCGTCCCCGCAATGCACGCTGCAATGACGCGATCCGGCTGGCCGCTCGGGACGAAGTGGGACCGATGGCGGCGGTCGACCTGCAGCGGTCGCACCCCGCGCACCGCGGCAGCGTCTCGCCGAACCAGCGCACCAGCCGTTTCCGGCGACACCCTCCGGCGGACGCATACG
>JACDDX010000236.1 GCA_013816685.1 Gemmatimonadales bacterium | reverse complement strand
GGTAGGAAGCGCGCGGCGTTCCAATCGCACGTCCAGCACCGAGTGACGGCTGTCGGCCGGATCGCGAATGACCTGGATCGCAAGCCGCACATCCCCATCGAGCGTGATAAACGCGGTCGGTGCTGCCACATCCTGGGTCACGTCGTTACTCCTCCGCGATCGCCGCCGCCTGGCTTCCCCCGCCCTGGCGGCGTTCGCTTGTCTAGGTCAGGCCGCGGGCATAGGAGCTATCTGGTCCGCACCCGCTCGGGATGCCTGCCAGGCCTGCAAAGACTTCGGGTCGCACCACAGCCGATGCTCGCGGAGTTCGCCGCGTACCTCGCCGCGCATGATGGCGAGGCGGGCGCGGTTGTAATCCACGCGGGCGGCGATGCACGCGACGGTCAAAGGCGTCATCAGAGCCTCCGGGTTCCTGACTTGAGTGGGGTGGTCACGGCAAGGCTCCCGCGTCTGGCCAGAGCTGTGGCGGTGGCGCAGGGCACGAGCGCTTGTGCTGGGCTGAGCGAATTGCGGCAGACAGACGGGACATAGCGGGCTCCGCGGCACGGGACGGGGAGCCCAACAGACAGCGGCCCCCTACGGCGATGAACGGGTCATCGGACATAAGGGGCCAGAAACGGCGGTGGCCCACGCGGAGCGGTCGAGCGGTTGCGGGACAGCTGGTATATAGGTACATCCGGCGGCTGGGAAAAGCCAGAGCCACATCCAATTCAGCCTGCGTTTCTGATGAACAGGCGGCGCTAGCCGGCGAGGACGTCGCGCGACCGGGCAAGCTGCCGCACCTGGCGCGCGAGCGGCGCCTGCGCCTCGAGCTGCGCCGGGCTGAGCACCACGCCCCTGTGACGCGGTGCTCCGGGAGAGGCCGTTTCACGCCGCCGGCAGCGCGAGCTCGCGGCTCGCTCAGGCGTCAGCCCTACCACTATCAACCGGATGGCAAACAACCTCACCGCTCAGGTATCGCTAAAGACACTGGACAGCTTGGCGCGCGTGTTGACGGAAGTCGGAATCCGGGTCGCGCCAGGTGATATCATCGAGGAAGTGATGGAGAAGCGGGGAAGGCGGGGGTGAGCAGGGCGTTCAGGCTGCTCTGTCGCCCTCGAGACTTAAAGCCGAATGGAGGGCACGTCCGCTCGCTCTCCACCCTTCTGGAGGGCGAGACAAGGCCCTCGGGGGCTTCCTCGAGGTCGAGACGCTCGGCCGCGAAGGATCCGGGGCCGCGCTGCTCGACCGCGAACCACTTTGGAAACCACGGTCGTCGTCGCCGGGATCAGGCGTCGAGCGCCCGCCTCCGGCGCGTGAGCGGCAGCCCGCGGAGGTCCTTGCCTTGAGCCAGAGCACGTCGAAGGCCGCGTAATGGAGGTGGCCTTGATGGGACATGAGGCCCCCGAAGTTCCGCGACCGTGGCCAACGTTGTCGATCACCACGACCTCGCCCTCGAAGATGGCGCTCCGGACCTGAAGGATGCCAGCACCTCCGACGCCAAGCGGGCGAAGCGGGCGAGCTCCCGCTGCTGCTTTGAGGAGAACCTCGCCTTCGCGCCGTCGAGGTAGAGCATCCCGCGGAAGCCGTCGAACTTGGGCTAGAACGACCACTCGGGATCGTCGAACGCGTCGGAACGGAGGATGGTTATGATCGGCGCGACGGCCGGGAACGGCAGGACACGTGAGGACATGAGGGGACCGGGTCAGGGGTCGGGGAACCCTCCCAGGAGGAGGGAGCGGCCACCAGGGGGCGCCTGATTCGCGAACTTACCCGGGAACCGAAAACCGGGATCTGACCGGTCTAATCTGCGAGCGCGGCCCGGCTATGGAGTGAAGAGCCTCTCTTCTGCTGCTTCGCAACATACATGGCCTTGTCGGCATTCTTGAGCAGTTCCTGCGCTGATCCTCCATCCTCAGGATAAAGCGCTATCCCGACACTGGGTCTCACCGTGAGCGTTAAGCCTTCGACCTCGAACGCTTCCGCAATATTGTCGATCAGTCTGGCGGCGAGGTTCGCAGCATTGGTTTCATCTTTCGCTTCGATCATCAGAAAGAGGAACTCGTCCCCGCCACGGCGGCTGACCGTATCGCCGGCGCGAGCGAATGCTTGCAATCGCTGCGCCACCTTTTGCAGGACCCGGTCGCCGACATCATGTCCGTGGGTATCGTTGATGCTCTTGAACTCATCGAGGTCGATGAACATTATCGCCAACCGCCACGCATGGCGTTGCGCCTGCGCAAGGGCAAGGTCCAGCCGGTCATTGAAGAGTGCCAGGTTCGGTAGACCGGTCGCCGCATCGTGAAAGGCAAGATGCCGCGATCTCCTCTCCTGAGCCTTGCTTTCGGAGAGCTTATGCTCCAAAGCGCTGCGCTGATCGATTTCTTCTGCCAGCGCGTCATTGACGGTCGCGAGCTCTTGCGCGCATTCCTGCACCTTGACCTCGACTTCTTCACTCCGCTCTAGGGCGCGCTCGACTTCGTTCAGCGGCACCCCCGCAGCAATTTCCTCCTTGAGCACCGCGTTGACCGACGACAATTCTGCCGCACACTGCTCCACCTTGTCTTGCACCTGCTCACTCTGATCCAGTGCCCGAACTATGGAGGGAGGAGCGGGGGTGGCTTCGGTGCCGGCATGTTCTCCGAACGGACCCGTACCCTTATCGGCGACCGGCAGTTGGGATGACATAGAGGTCCTCAAATCCGGCGAAGTGGCCGGCGGTGGCGAGTCCGAGTTGGGGTACTTGAAGTTAGTCCCGGGCCTCCGAAGCGACAGCCCCCTTGCGCTGGCACAGCACCTTACCCCACTGATGCAGGGGATGAGGATTTCTCCCACGAGCGACCCCCGCGCTGACGAGCGCCGACCGAGTCCCCGCGCAACGCCCTCGCCTTCCCTTCCGGCCTACGACCGCGAGACCTTCGCGTGCTTGACTGCGCGCCTCAACCCGTCCGGCGTGAATGGCTTCCCCAGGTACTCGGTCGCGCCCCGGCCTGTGAGATCCGAGATCATGTCAGGGTCCCCAAGCCCGGTCATCAGCACCACGGGTAGGTCGGGGTAGCGTCGGTACATTTCCTGGATCGCCTCGCCGCCGCTCATCACCGGCATCGCGACGTCCATCACGACAAGATCGACGTGCCCACGTACCCGCTCGAGCTGGTCCAGTGCGGACCGCCCGTTGTCGGCCTCGATCACGGTGTAGCCGGCGCTTTCCAGGCTCCTCTTCGCCACGACGCGCACCTGCGGCTCGTCGTCCACCACCAACACGAGGCCGTCCCCGCCCAGGACCTCGGCCGGCACGTTCGCCCCGAGTGCGACTGGCTCCGCCGCCGGCGGAAAGAGCACCGTGAACGTCGTGCCCCGGCCTGGTGCGCTCGTCAGATACAGCCCGCCTCCATGGGACCGCACAATCCCGATGACGGCCGAGAGCCCCAGGCCGCGCCCGAGGGACTTGGTCGTAAAGAAGGGGTCAAAGATTCGCCGCTGCGTCTCCTCGTCCATGCCCACCCCGTGGTCCTCCACCTCGAGACAGACGTAGGGGCCGGCGCGGAGGTCGTAGGAGGCG
>JACDDX010000235.1 GCA_013816685.1 Gemmatimonadales bacterium | reverse complement strand
GCCATCGAGGAGTAGCTGAGTCCTGCCGAAGCGCCGGTATGGGGGCGGCACCGAGGAACCCCTGCCATTTCTGCGTCTCAGATGCAGCCGCGGGATGAGATCAACGATACCCTGCCGCCACGAAGTTCAGCGCCTCGCGGGCCACTCCAGCGAGCTACAGCCACAGTGACGATCGTAGCCGTGCCGCACGGCCCCCTCAGCCGTGCAGGTGCGGCTCCAGCTCATGCATGATCGCGGTTCGCGGCCTAGCGCCGACGACCTGGGCCACCACCTCGCCGGCGACGAACAGTGCCAGCGTCGGCATGCTCCTGACCTGATAGTTCCGGGTGGTCACGGGGTTGTCATCGACGTCGATCGACACGACGCGCAGCCGTGCGGCCTCGTCGCTGGCGATTTGCTCGAGGACCGGCGCGACCATCCGGCACGGGGCGCACCACGCTGCGGTGAAGTCGACGAGCACTGGAGTCGCACTGGCGAGGACGTCGTCGGCGAACGCAGCGTCGGTGGTGGTGGCGAGAGACATGTTTTCTCCTGGTTTCGGTATCGGGGGCTAGCGATTGACTTGCGCGATGAGACGTTCCTGCGGACCGGTCTGCTCGCCGCATTCACACACCAGCCGGGCGGTTACCCGGCCGCCGCAGCCGCTGTGGCGGTAGACGACCTCGGAAACCCCTGCGCGGGGAAGGTGGCGTTCGGCCCAATCCGAGATGGCTGACAGCACAGGTAGCAGGTCGTAGCCGGCGTCGGTCAGGGTGTACTCGAGTCGGGCCCGGCTGCGGGGAACCTGGTAGCGCCTGGTGGCGAGGATGCCTGCAGCGGTCAGGCGGTGGAGGCGATCGGAGACAACCGCGCGGGGCGCCCCTGTCGCGGCCTGCACTTCGTCGAAGCGACGCAGCCCCAGGGCTACTTCGCGAACGATGAGCAGCGCCCAGCGCTCGCCGATCACGGCAAGCGCCTCCGCGAGACCTATCACAGTACTAAGTCTAGACTATGTACTCAGATCATGCGACGGTGCCACTGGCTGTCGGTTCGTGAGCGCGAGGGCTGCGGAGGACAGGCCGTCGGCCAGGTCGGCGAGAACGCGGTGTTCGTCGCGCAGCCAGTGGACGATCTGTTCGGCGGCGAGGCCCGCCAGGAGCAGGTCGGCGCGAAGGTCGGGTTCAGGGGCTCGGGCCTCATGCAGGAGGTAGCGGCAGTGCTGGCGCCAGAAGGCGTGCGCGCCGGTGCGCAGCCGCGCTCCGGGGGTGGCGGTTTCGGAGAGCAGGACCAGGTCGAGCTGGGTGGCGACCAGGTCGAGGTAGTGCGCAACGAAGGCGGCGAGCCGGGTTGCGGGTGGTGCACCGGGTCCCAGCGGCGGTGCCCCGGTGAGGATGCGCTGTTGCAGCTCGCGTTCGCGTTCGTCTATCAGGGCGACAGCCAGGCCACCTTTATCGCCGAAGCGCCGGTACAGCGTCCCCTTGCCGACGCCGGCCTCGGCGGCGACATCGTCCATGGTCACTCCGGCTACCCCTCGCGCTGCGAACAGGCGCTCCGCGGCGGCGAGCACGCGCAGCCGGTTGCGGGCCGCATCGGCACGTTCCGGTACCACCTCCATCCCCAGGATCGGCAGCTCAATCCGGCAAGCACCGCGGACGCCGGCGTCTCCGACGGCACCCGTTGACGAAACGGACTTCGGTCCGCTACCGTGCAGAGACATGAAACGGACTATAGTCCGGATAGTCTGACGAGGAGAAGCCCGGGGTGCCGCCGGTTTCGCCTCGTCCAACCCACCTATCTCATCTCAGGAGGTTTCTGACATGACGCGCACCATCTCCCGTGACGACCTGAAGACCGGTCTCGACGCCGGAACCATCACCGCCGTCGACGCGCTGCCCGAGTCCTACTACAGCCAGCAGCATCTCCCCGGCGCCGTCAACCTCATCGCCGCCGACGTCGAGGATCGCGCCGGCGAACTGCTGCCGGACAAGACCGCCGCGATCGTCACCTATTGCTCCAACCCGGCTTGCCAGAACAGCACGCAGGTCGCCGGGAAGCTCGAACGGCTCGGGTACATCGACGTACGGAAGTACACCGACGGCATCGAGGACTGGGTCGGCGCCGGGCTGTCCACCGAGAGCGGGGTAACCACTGCCCGCTGAGTCACGATGGCCGGTCAGCGGAGCCGGCCGCGCTCAGTCCAAGGCCAGGACGGTCAGCAGCGCGGCACTGACGGCTTGCATCTCGGAGCCGTTCAGCCGGCCAGCGAACTCACCGAGGCGCGTCTGCGGGTCGATCACGGTCAGCTGCTCGACCATCACGCGGGTTTTCGTGCCATCGATCTCGACCTCGGGGCGAAACGATGCCGCCCGCCGTCCGGTCGAGGTCGGCGCGACGATCCACGTGGAGAGCGGGAGATCGTCGGACTGGAGCACTACCGCGTAGCGGGCGCCGGCTTGTTCGTGGCCGCGGACGTCCCGGGATGCTTTCAGTCGGTACAGGTCACCACGCACGGATGGTGTCCATCTCCGCGGCCAACCCCCGCGATGCGGCGACATCGTCGGGGTCGTTGCGCAGATCCTCCGCCTCGGCCCGCAGCCGCGCCCGTCGATGGGCGCGTTCGGCCTCCAAGATTGCGGCACGCGCTGCCTCCGAGCGGGATTGCCCGTCCCGGGTCAGATACTCGAGGGCCTGCTCAACCTCGGAGTCAGTGCGGATCGTAAGCGAAGACATGCTACAAACTGTACTACACGCGGCCGAGGACGACTTGATCCAGCTCGGAGACCGTGGCCTCCAGCTGGATCCCGGTGAGCAGTCGTGCGACCGTGCTGCTGCTGTGAGTCCCCAGCGGTCGTTCGGCTACCGGACGGCGATTGCTGGGGCGATGCGTGCGGAGCCGATTCCTCGGGTGGGCTTTCCGAGGCGGAATCGCACGGATCCAGCGCCACGCAATGTCCGCATCGGCGATCGCTAAGACGCAGGACCTCAGCACCGCGCAGTGTCGACAGCAACGTCAGCCTGGCGACCGTCCGATCCCGCCAGGTGCGGTGCGGGCTCCTCCCCGTCCACCTACGGGGCAGCCGCCGAGGCTCGCTCACTCGCAGTCGAGACCGCGCCTCGTGCTCAGCCACGTGCGCTAGCAGCTCGCTGCACTCGCCGGGCGGGCTGCCGTCCGCGCCGCCCGGCCACGCGCGTACCGGTTTGCGGGGCGGCGCCGACGGATCGCGGGAGTTATCCACAGACGGCGCCTTCCGCGGCGGAACCTACCAGCCGAGCGTACTTGGCCAGCACCCCACGCAACAGGGGGTGGGGGGCCTTCCACTTCTGCCGACGCCGCGCCAGCTCCTGGGCATCGACATTCAGGTCCAGTTCGCGGCTGTCCATGTCCAGCACGATCGGATCACCGTCGCGGACCAGCGCGATCCGGCCGCCGTGCGCCGCTTCGGGTGCGACGTGTCCAACGCAGAACCCCTTGGTGCCACCGGAGAAGCGCCCGTCGGTGAGCAGCATGACGTCCTTGTCCAACCCGGCACCGGTGATCGCACCGGTGATCGCACCGGTGACC
>JACDDX010000005.1 GCA_013816685.1 Gemmatimonadales bacterium | reverse complement strand
CCTCACGACCGTGACGGGCTCTCCCGGGTCAAGGGAATCGGCCCGGCGAAGCTCGCGGCCTACGGCGACGCGCTCCTCGGCCTCATCGCGACGGCGGTCTGAGGCGAACGGCTCACAACATACTTCCTGAGCAGCAGCGAAGTTCACGCCGGGCTGGAATTTACCTGATCACGGGTCCATCTTTAGTGGCTGCTCTACGGCCATGACCGGAGGATGGATGATCAAGGTGGCGGGAGTGGAACCCGCGTCGATCGGTGAAGAGCTGGGCCTCCTTGCCGGGTCGGAACTGGTGTCCGTCAACGGACGCGAGCTGGAGGATTTCCTGGACTGGGAATTCCTCACCGCCGACGAGGAGTTCCTGCTGCATGTGCGGCAGCCGGACGGCCAGGAGATCGAGTACGACATCGAGCGTCCACTGGGCGAGGCGTTGGGCGTGTCGCTCGAGCCGCCGCGCATCCGCCGGTGCGCCAACCGCTGCGATTTCTGTTTCGTCGATGGACTGCCCGACGGCCTCCGCGACGTGCTCTACATCCGGGACGACGACTACCGACTCTCCTTCCGCTACGGCAACTTCGCGACCCTGACCAACCTCAAGCCTCGCGATGTCGAGCGCATCATCGAGTACCGCCTCTCCCCGCTGTATGTCTCGGTTCACGCCACCGACCCGACGATCCGCCGCTATCTGCTGCGGAACCCGACCGCGCCCGAGATCATTCCCCAGCTCCGCCGGTTCGCCGACTACGGAATCGAGTTTCACACGCAGATCGTGATGGCGCCGGGGGTCAACGACGGCGAGACCCTGCGGCAGACCCTCGCGGATCTCTACGCGTTCGGCCCGTCGATCATCGGCTGCTCGGTCGTGCCTGTCGGTCTCACCGAATACAGCAAGCATCAGCTGGTGCGCGAGCCGAACGAGGCAGAGTGTCGCGCGGCGCTGACGCTCATCGATGAGCGCGCCGACATCGCCCTGCGTGAGCGGGGGCGTCGCTGGGCGCTCGGGGCCGACGAACTCTACCTCCGCGCGGCCGTGGAGCTGCCGGCCGCGGAGGCGTACGATGACTTCGATCAGGTGGAGAACGGGGTGGGGTCGGTGCGCTGGCTGCAGCGCCGCATCAGCGATGGTGCCGCCGGCGTGCGCGAATGGGCGGGCAGGCGGATCGGGGTAGTCACCGGCACCGCGATGGGCCCCTTGATGCCGATGGTGCTGGACCCCCTCGCGCGCGAGACCGGCGCATCGTTCGAGCTGGTCACGGTGGTGAACTCGCTCTTCGGGCCCCGCGTGACGACGGCCGGTCTGCTGCCGGGCGCCGCCATCCGTGACGCGCTCGCCGGCGCGCAGCCGATGGATCTGGCGCTGGTGCCGGGCGAGGCAATCAACGACGATGGCTTGTTCGTCGATGGCATGTCCCTGGATGCGCTGGCGGCGGCGGTGGGACTCGACGTCCGGCCGTCGCGCGACTTCGCCGACGCGCTGGACGAGGAGTTCGCGACGTGACCAAGCCGACCGTCGCAATCGTTGGACGGCCCAACACCGGCAAGTCGACCCTGTTCAATCGTATTCTGGGTGGCCGGGCCGCCATCGTGTCCGACCGGCCGGGTACGACCCGCGACCGCCACTTTGGCGACGCCGAGTGGAACGGGCGGCAGTTCTGGCTGGTCGACACCGGCGGGCTGGTGCCCGATTCGGGCGATTCGATGGACCGCGCGATCCGCCAGCAGGTGGAGTTCGCGCTGGCGGAAGCGGACGTGGTGCTGTTTCTCGTGGATGGCCGCGAAGGCGTGAGCCCGGTCGATGAGGCCATCGCCGATCGCCTCCGCCGTACCAGCCGCCCGGTCCTGCTCGTCGTGAACAAGCTCGATGAGCTGGCCCAGGCCGACGATGCGCGGTTCGCGTTCTACGAGCTCGGCTTCGGCGAACCGCTCGGCGTCAGTGCGGGCACGGGGAAGGGAAGCGGCGACGTGCTCGATGCCGTGGTCGAGCGTCTGCCCGAGCGGGCACCGGCCGAAGCCGATGAGGCTATCAGCGTCGCCGTCGTCGGCCGGCCGAACGCCGGGAAGTCGAGTCTCATCAACCGGCTGCTGGGCGAGGAGCGCCATGTGGTGGCGCCGGAGGCGGGCACCACCCGTGACGCCATCGACTCGCTCTTGCGCTTTCGAGGTCGAAACCTCAAGTTCGTGGATACTGCTGGCTTACGCCGCCGTGCTAAAGTTGAAGATGATCTAGAGTTCTACTCGACCCTGCGGACCGAACGAGCCATCGACCGCGCCGAAGTCGCGTTGCTGGTGGTGGACGCGGCGCTGGGACTGCACAACCAGGATCTCCGGATCGCCACCCAGGCGTGGGAACACGGCTGTGCGGTCATCGTGCTGGTCAACAAGTGGGACCTCGTCGAAGGCAAGGATGCCAACACGGCTCGCCGCGGGCAGGACGAGTTAATCGAGAAGGCGCCATTCCTCAAGTTCGTCCCGTTCCTCTATGTGTCCGCCCTGACCGGGCAGCGCGTCCGCCAGGTTCTCGATCTCATTCTTCAAGTCGCCGACGAGCGGGCGGCTCGGGTGCCGACAGCGGAGGTCAACCGGGTGCTGGCCTCACTCATCGAACGCAGCGGGCCGCCGCAGAAGCCGGGCGAGGAGGTGAAGCTGCTGTACGCGACGCAGATCGCCACGGCCCCTCCCACCTTCGCGCTCGTCAGCAACCGTCCTGACGATGTGCCGGAGAGCTACCAGCGCTACCTGCTCAACGGATTTCGCGCGGTCTGGCCGTTCACCGGGTCGCCGGTCCGGCTCAAGTTCACCGCCCGGGGTTCCAAGCGGGCATGAGCGCGGCCGGCTGGCTGCTGGCGTCGTACCTCCTGGGAGCCATCCCGACCAGTCATCTCGTGAGTCGGAGCGTCGCCGGCATCGATCTCCGCGAACACGGCAGCCGGAACCTCGGCGCCACCAATCTCTACCGCGTCCTGGGCTGGGGCTACGCCGTTCCGGTCGCGCTCTTCGATGCTGCCAAGGGCGCGGTACCGGTGCTGCTGTTCGCGCCCCGTATTTCCGACAGCGTACGCGTCGCCCTCGTTTGCGGTATCGTGGCGATCCTCGGCCACGTCTTCTCGATCTTTGTCCGGTTCCGCGGCGGAAAGGGCGTCGCCACCGCCGCCGGCGTCATGCTCGCCCTCACACCCCTGGCACTGCTCACGTCGCTGGGCCTCTGGCTCGTGCTGGTCCTGGTGACCGGATACGTGTCGCTCGCGAGCGTGGTCTCCGCGGCGTGGTTCCCGGTCGCGGTGCTGCTGCTCGCGCCGGGCGTGCGTCGCGAGCTCTTCTGGACCGACCTGCTGGTCGCGCTGGCGATCATCTGGCTGCACCGGGCCAATATCGGCCGGCTGCTCAAGGGCACCGAGAACCGGTTCGGCCGGCACCGTACGCCGGCCGCGCGCGGATGAGGGCGCCGGTCGCGGTGCTCGGCGCCGGCAGCTGGGGAACGGCGCTCGCCGATCTCGTCGGGCGGAAGCAGGCACGGCACGAGGTCCGGCTGTGGGCGTACGAGGCCGAGGTGGTGGAGGGGATCAACCGCGACCATGTGAACCCGCTCTTCCTCCCGGGTGTGCCGCTCTCGCCCAATCTGGTGGCGGTCGCCGATCCGCGGGAAGCGATCGACGGTTGCCCGATCATCGTCTCCGCGGCTCCCAGCCACGCGCTCCGGTCGGTGTTGGCCCGGGTGCGGGACGCGGTGCCCGAGGGCGTGTTGATCGTGAGCGCCACCAAGGGACTCGAAACCGACACACTGGCCCTGATGTCGGACGTCGTGCGCGAGACGCTGCCGCAGGCGGCAGTGGCCGCGCTCTCGGGACCGAGCTTCGCCCAGGAGGTATGCGAGGGGCAGCCGACAGCGGTGGTTGTTGCAGCCCGCGACCCGGCGGACGTGCTCCGCGCGCAGCGACTCCTCTCCACGCCGCGCTTCCGGATCTACTCCAGCGGGGACGTCGTGGGGGTGGAGTTGGGCGGGGCGCTCAAGAACGTCATCGCGATCGCCGCCGGTGTGCTCGAAGGCCTCGGGCTCGGCGCCAACCCGCGGGCCGCGCTGATCACCCGCGGCCTGGCTGAGATCACCCGGCTCGGTGTGGCAATGGGCGCCGAGCCGCTCACCTTTGCCGGTCTTGCCGGGATGGGTGACCTGATCCTGACGGCGACCGGTGCGCTCAGCCGCAACCGGGCGCTCGGCGTGGCGCTCGCGGGCGGCACGTCGTTCGAGGACTACCGCGCGCAGCATCGCAGCGTGGCCGAAGGCGCCAATGCGTCGGTGGCCGGCGCCCGTCTCGGTGCGCGCGAAGGCGTGGAGCTGCCCATCACCGAGAAGGTCCGGCAGGTGCTGTTCGAGGGAAGACCCGCACGGGACGGCGTGGAAGAACTCATGACACGTGACCTCAAGGCGGAACAATGGCGATGACGCCGACGCGGCCGGTGCCGGTGCAGGAGTTCTACTCGATCGGCGAGGTCTGCGCGCTCACCGATCTCAAGCCCCACGTGCTCCGCTACTGGGAGAGTCAGTTCCGGTTTCTCCACCCCGCGAAGAACCGCTCGGGCAACCGCGTGTACAAGGGGCGCGAGGTCGAGCTCATCATGCTGGTCAAGCACCTGCTGTACACCGAGAAGTACACGATCGAAGGCGCGCGCTCCAAGGTCGACCAGTACCGCCGGAGCGGCGAGCTGCGTCCGACCGCTCGCCGTGCGTTCGAGGCGGAGATGGTCTCGGAGCTCCGAGCCGCTGTGGACGAGATCGTCGGACTGCTCGACGGCAAGGCCCCGCCACCGGCATCCGGCTCTGCCTGAGACCCGCCACCTCGCCGCGCGTCCGGTCCAGCCGGCCCGCTATCTTGTCCCCGCATGAACATCCTGGTCAGCAACGATGACGGCATCCTCGCACCGGGCCTCGCGCTGCTCGCCGACGTCTGCCGCGAGGTCGGCACCGTCACCGTGGTCGCGCCGGACCGGGAGCAGAGCGGCACGTCCCACTCGCTGACGCTGCACCGTCCGCTGCGGCCGACCCGTCGCCCGGACGGGGGATGGCAGATCGACGGCACCCCGACCGACTGCGTGATGCTGGCGCTCCAGGCCCTGATGCCGGAGAAGCCGGACTTCGTGTTTTCGGGTGTAAACCACGGCCCCAACATGGGCGAGGATGTGCTGTACTCAGGCACGGTGGCGGCCGCGATGGAAGCCGTGACGCTCGGCGTCCCCGGCATCGGAATCTCCTTCGCCGGGAGCCATCCCGAGACCATGGCCGGCTATCGCGACGTACTCGTGAGCCTGGTGCG
This sequence comes from Gemmatimonadales bacterium, assembly GCA_013816685.1. Classification (GTDB taxonomy): domain Bacteria; phylum Gemmatimonadota; class Gemmatimonadetes; order Gemmatimonadales; family GWC2-71-9; genus JACDDX01. Next base: position 13,433 of record JACDDX010000005.1, on the reverse strand, counting down.
CCGCGTCGTAGCGGTCGAACGCTTTCCGCGCGACACCCTGCTCAACATCAACCTGCCCCCGGTGCCCGCAAGCGAGCTGCAGGGGATCAAGGTGACCAAGCTCGGCAGTCGCTACTTCTCGGAGTCGCTCACCCGAATGAAGGACCCGTGGGGACGGGAAATCATCTGGATCGGGGGGGGCACGATCACCTGGACCGGCGGTGAGAACTCCGACCATCTGGCGGTCGCCGAGGGCTGCATCTCGGTGACGCCGCTCCATATGGATCTGACGAACTACGGCCTGCTCGAGGCGGTGCGGGGATGGTCGCTGGAGGAGTAGGGGACGGCTACGGCGGCTACCGCGCCCAACTGGTCGAGACGCTCCAGCGGAAGGGCGTCCGCGACCTTGCGGTGCTGCGCGCGGTGGGGACCGTTCCGCGTCACCTGTTCGTTCCGGAAAGCGTCCGGCATCGGGCCTACGACGACGCTGCGCTCCCGATCGGCAGCGGGCAGACCATCTCGCAGCCCTGGGTGCAGGCCCGCTACCTGGAGGCGGTCGGGCTCACGGGGCGGGAGCGGGTCCTCGAGGTCGGCACCGGATCGGGGTATCAGACGGCGCTGCTGGCCCTGCTGGTCGACAGCGTGTTCAGCGTGGAGCGAATCGCGGGACTCGCGCAGGCGGCGAAGCGCGCGCTGGATGCGGCCGGTGCCCGCAACGTCACCGTCCTCGTGGGCGATGGCACGCTGGGTTGGCGGCCGTTCGCCCCGTACGATGCCATCTTCGTGGCGGCCGCCTCGCCGCACGTGCCCGCGCCGCTGGTAGAGCAGCTCGCCGAGGGTGGCCGGATGGTCATTCCGATCGGCGACCGCGCCGCACAGACGCTGATGCTTGTGGTGCGTCGCGGGAGCGACGTGCATACCACCACCATCGGCGACGTCCGTTTCGTGCCGCTGCTCGGCGAATTCGGTTTTCGCTGACCGTCCTTCCACCCGGCGCCATCTCGGAGACTCGGATGGATCTGCTCCGCAGTGTAATCGACCTGTTCCTGCATCTCGACCAGCACCTGGGCCGGGTGCTTGCCGAGTACGGGGTGTGGACGTACGCCATTCTGTCGGCAATCGTCTTCTGCGAGACGGGACTGGTGGTCACCCCCTTCCTGCCCGGTGATTCGCTCCTGTTCGCCGCCGGGACGTTCGCGGCGCTGGGATCGCTCGACGTCCGGATCGTGATGGCGTTGCTGTTTGTCGCCGCATTGCTCGGTGACAACGTCAACTACTGGTTCGGGCGCTATGTCGGCCCGCGCGCCCTCAGCGGGCAGCATCGCTTCCTGCGCCGCGAGTATCTCGATCGAACGTCCGCGTTCTACGCGAAACACGGCGGCAAGACGATCGTGATGGCGCGGTTCATCCCGATTATCCGCACCTTTGCGCCCTTCGTGGCCGGCGTTGGCGCCATGCGCTATCCGACGTTTCTGGCCTATTCGGTGGCGGGCGCTGCGCTGTGGGTCGGGCTCTTCGTGCTTGGCGGTTTCTACTTCGGCAACATCCCGGTGGTCCGCAACAACTTCACGCTGGTGATCCTGGCGATCATCGCGGTCTCGGTGCTCCCGGTCGTTCTCGAAGCACTGAAGAACCGTGGATCGGCGAAGCGGGCCGGGCCGGTGAGCCCCCGGCCGGACCCAGCGCCGTGAGCGCCGTACGCTTTCTCGTAAGCGGTGACGTGCAGGGTGTCGGCTTTCGAATGTTCGTCGCACGTCATGCCGACCGGCTGGCACTGGGTGGCTATGCGCGCAACCTCGCCGACGGCCGGGTGGAGGTCGTGGCGGACGGCTCCGACGAGGCGATCACCACTTTGGAAGCGCGGCTTCGCGACGGCCCGCCCGCCGCGCGCGTCGAAGCGGTGGAGCGTACGGCTCCGAGCGGAGCAGGCCTGGAGGGCCGCGGCACGGTTCGATTTCGCGTGCCCTCGTGACGCGTACCATTCCCTCACACCAGACCTCATGACCCCACATTCCCTGACCGATGCCGACGCGAGCCTGACAGCGCGACTGAGTAGGACGCTGCGGCCTATTCCGGACTACCCCAAGCCCGGCATCGTCTTTCAGGATATCACACCGGTGCTGCGCGATGGACCGCTGTTCCGGCAGGTCGTGGAGGCGCTGGCGGCGCCGTTCCGTGGACCGGGAGTCACGCACGTCGTCGGCATCGAGGCACGCGGTTTCATTCTCGGCGGCGCGGTGGCCGCGACGCTTGGCGCCGGGTTCGTCCCGGTGCGGAAGCCGGGAAAGCTCCCCTGGGAGCGGGTGACGGAGAGCTATGAGCTGGAGTACGGAGCCGACGCGCTGGAATGTCATCGCGATGCGCTAGAGCGGGGAAGCCGGGCGGTGATCGTCGATGATGTGCTCGCCACCGGCGGGACGGCCGCGGCAGCGGGCCGGCTGGCGCGCGGGCTCGGGGCGGAGGTGATCGGCTGGAGCTTCCTGCTCGAGATCGCCGCGCTGGAGGGGCGACGGAGACTGGCAGGAGCGCCCAGCCCGGCATTGCTCTCTGTCTGACGATGCCGCAAGTTCACCGGACGAATCGCCCCCGTAGCTCAGGGGATAGAGCAGCGGTTTCCTAAACCGTTGGCCGCGTGTTCGAATCACGCCGGGGGCATGAGGTGTGGGGCCGGGAGACAGGTCCCGACCCCGCGCCGCTTCGCACCGTGTCGGGGAGTTCAGCCCTGGGCCAGGCAGCCCGAGGCGCCGGCTAAGTGGCGGGCAGGGCGGGATATCGGGTGGCTTGTCGACCGGCCGGCGACTATTCTTCTGGTCTTGACCGGGAGCGATTTCCGGGACCTCATTACAGACGACGGCGGTGCAGGGATGGCGACAACAATCGAAGCGAATGCGACCGACCCCTCGCACCGCGCACCGGTGCGGGCTCGCTGGTATGCCGATCCCCAAAAGCGGCTCATCGCCGTCGGCGCCGCGGTGCTGCTGGTGGTGCTGGGATTATGGGTTGCGCTGAGCAGCTCCCGCCGCAAGGAGGCGTTTGCCGGGAGGAGCCTGAACCAGGCGCGTGCCGCCGCGGAGGCGGGCAACCTGCCGTTGGCGTCGAGCGAGCTGCAGAAGTTGATCACGACCTATGACGGTACCGACGCGGCGAAAGAGGCCGTGATCACGCTGAATCAGGTGCGGCTGGTGAACGGGCAGAATGAGCTGGCCGCCGTGGGACTGAGGGATTTCCTCGCGACCTCGCCGGGCGAGAAGTTCGCGACGCCTGCGAGCGGTCTCCTCGCCTCGGCGCTGGAGAATGCGCGCCGTTACGCTGATGCGGCCGAGGCCTACACGCGGGCCGCCGGCCTCGCGTCGGCGAATTACCTGAAGGCGCAGTACCTGATCGGCGCCGGCCGATCGTATCGGGCCGCAGGCAAGAACCCTGAAGCGATCCGGGCATACCGGACGATCGTCGAGAAGTACTCGGACACCCCGAGCATGACCGAGGCGCAGGTGCGGCTCGCGGAGATCACGGGTGGGAAGATGTAGCTCTGTTTCGCTGGAGCGGCGAGGAGAGGCCGGGCCCCGAGCAGTCGAACCTGCCGGGGCCTTCTTCGATCACAGAACCTGAACGTCCTATAAGATATGTTATGTTAAGTTTGCTTGTGGGAAGGTGTGGGAAACCGGGAGTTCTCCCCTTCTCCATCGAATTTTGGCTTGGGGCAGTACTGCGTGTGCCCGACGGGAAGCTGCGCGACGTACACCCGCGCTTGATGCTGCAGAAACTCAGATGACCCAGATCCCGGGTGCAAGTCTGCCCGTATAGACCAGCGCTGCCTCGCCGCCGAGCCAGACACCGCGTGCCGCGGCCTCGCCAGCGTCCCCCGACACGCGCAGCACGGCCCCCCCCCTGCTCACCAGCTCGATCGGCAGCGCAGCCTCCTCCCGCTCGGCCAGCGCGAGGGCCGCGGCCACGGTACCGGTGCCGCACGCCAGCGTTTCGCCTTCGACGCCGCGCTCGAACGTGCGGAGGGCCCACACTCCCGGATGCCCAGCTGCGGGAGAGACGAAGTTCACATTGGCGCCGGGGTCCCCCAGCGAGGGATGGTGCCTGAGCTCCCGGCCGCGGCGGTCCACGTCCGCGCGCTCGACGTCGTCCACCCGGACGATCAGGTGCGGCACCCCGACCGTCCCGAGCGCGATCCAGCGCTCGCCCGGCCCGAGCTCGGCGTCGGCCGCTCGGGTGGGGCCAACATCTCGGATGTTGATCTCGGCGCCTGCCTCGCCACGGCAGCCGCGAGCCTGCACCGGGCCCGCGTCGGTCAGGAGGCACACGTCAGAGCCGTGCGACAGGCAGAGCTCAGCCGAGAGCCGGGCGCTGCAGAGTGAGGCGTTGCCGCAGAGCGCCGCCCGGCTCCCGTCCGCGTTCCAGTATGCCATGGTCACCGCCCCGAGTCCGGTGGGCGAAAGCACGACCACCCCGTCCGCGCCGATGCCTCGCCGGCGATCGCATAGACGGCGGATCCGCTCGGCGGTCAGGTCCTCGGCAGGCGTGAGGCGGCCATCGAACATCACGAAGTCGTTCCCCGACCCGGACATCTTGTAGAAGCCGATGCCGTGGGCGAGCGGCGCCGGAGCGCTCACAACTGCCCCGTGATCGCCTGCACGCGAAGCCACCAGACCATCCAGATCGCTTCCCGCACGATCCGCTTGTTCATCTTGCTCCGCCCCTCGACGCGATCGGTGAACACGATCGGGATCTCGACCACCCGGAAGCCGCGCTCCCAGGCGCGGAAGCTCATCTCGATCTGGAAGGAGTACCCGTTGGAGCGCACCCGTTCGAACTCCAGCGCCTCGAGCACCGCACGCCGGAACAGCTTGTATCCACCGGTGGCGTCGGTCAGCGGCAGGCCGGTGACCCCACGGGCATACTGGTTGGCGAAATAGGAAAGCAGCAGTCGCGAGATCGGCCAGTTGATCACGTTGACGCCGCTCTTGTAGCGCGACCCGACGACGAGGTCGGCATCCTGGACCGCAGCGATGAAGTCCGGGAGATACTTGGGATCATGACTCAGGTCGGCGTCCATCTCCATGATCAGTTCGTAGCCTGCCGCCAGTGCCCACCGGAAGCCGGCCAGGTACGCCTTGCCGAGTCCCTGCTTGCCGGGCCGATTCAGCACGTGGACCCGGGGGTTCGCCTTCGCCATCTCGTCCGCGAGGCGTCCGGTGCCGTCGGGTGAGTTGTCATCTACGACCAGGATTTCGACCCGCGGATCCTGGTCGAGGATCGCGGAGACGATCTGCGGCAGATTGGCGTGCTCGTTGTACGTCGGCATGACGATGAGAAGTCGCTCAGGCACGCACGGCTCTCCGGGTCATGATCGCCGGTCCCACGGTCAGGGCGAGGGTGCTCAGCCCCGCGAGCAGCGTCACCAGTTTTCCCCGTGCGTAGGCATCGGAATGGAAGGTCAGCAGTACTTCCTTCGCGCCGGGAGGCAGCATGACGCTGAGCAGCGCGTGATCCGCTCGGACCACCTGAGCCGGCCGGCCATCGACCGTCGCACGCCAATCGGGGTACCAGGTCTCACTCACCAGCAGGTAGGTGGGCTCGCCCGCAGTACCGGTCAGGGACACCCGCATGCGACCCGGACTCCAGTCGGCGAGCGTGGGCCGGACACGTTGCTCGCGCCTCACCTCGCCTCTGATAGGTCCGGGAGTCAACGACGCGGTGTCGGGGTAAACGACAACGGCATCGCGGGGAAACTTCGGGTCGATCACGGTGGGAACCAGTTGTGCCTCGGTGAGCTTCGCGGCTGCACTCAACACCCGCACATAGGGCGGAATGGTGTCACGCTCGTAGAGGACGCCGGTCGATCCGGGCGTCGTGACCACCGGCCCCAGGATCTTCCGGAACGAGGGAACCTCCTGCTCCCCGGGCAGCAGCAGAAAGCGCACGCTGAGCAGGTCCAGCAGGTTCGGGTTGCCAGCGTTCGTCCACTCATTCTTCCCGCCCAGCAGCTCATCGTAGAATCGGACCTCGTTACCGTGATAGCCCAGCATGGTCCGGATGTCGTGGGCCATGAGATAGGAGCCCTGATACACGCCCGCGTCGAGCACACGGAAGGCACCCCTCTCCTGCCGCAGCCGGGTCGTGATCGCGTCATCGCGGTAGACCTCCGAGGCCGGCCCTTTGAACTCGAAGAAGTTGCGGTCGATCGACCAGAAGTCGAGCACGACGATGGTCATCAGGGCGGCCCCGGCGACTGCGCCGGTCAGCTTGCGCGACCAGATCGCCCAGGTCACCGCTCCGCCCACCAGCGCGACCACGAGCAGACGGAGCGCACCGCCGCGCAGGGCACCGCCGTTCTCCATGGCGCGGGTGACCTGCTCGGAGCCGGCGAATGCGATCGCGACGCTCTCGAGCGCCCCGACAACGCCGAGCAGCGCGAGCGCGCCCAACGCCCCGAACCCGACCGTGAGCCCCCGCCGGGATCCTTCCCCGCGAAGCAACCGGTCGGTGCCGAAGCCGGCGAAGACCGCCACCGGCAGCGCCACCAGGAAAAACGCCATGCCGGGAGCGCGTACCTTCTTCATCATCGGCATCACCTCGTACCAGAGCCGATAGAAGGGCGTATGGCCGCCAAACGCCACCAGCAGAAACAGGATCAGAATGGCGCCGAGCGCCTTGGCCAGCGGGCGTCGCGCGCGATCGGTGAGCCCGAACGCGGCGAGCACGACAGCGACGGCGCCGAGGTACTCGGTGTGCAGCTTGAAAAAGTTGCGACCCCAGTAGTGATCCAGCATGCCGTTGAACTGAGGCAGCACCGTGGTGACGATCTCCTCGGGCGGCATCGAGAATCCGGTCGCGTAGGCCCACCCCCCGCTGGGCCCGCCTTCGGCGCGGGGGGAAAACGGCAGGTAGGCGAGGAACGGCAGCACCTGAATCGCGGCGATGCCGAGGCCGAGCAGCACGGCACCGAGCGAGCACGCAAGGGTCACGACGGCACGTGCGTTCTGCGGACGCTCGGGATCGAGGAAGACCAGCCAGAGGGTCCAGAGGGCGAGGGCAACCAGCAGGTAATAGGTCATCTGGTAATGCGGGCTCAGCATGCAGAGCCCGACGATTCCGGACAGCAGGGCGTAACCCCAGGGCCGGCGGTCGCGGATGGCGCGCACCAGTGCGAGGAACCCCAGTGGGGCGAGCGCCGAGACGAACAGCTTGCCGTCGTGACCGGGGCGCACCAGCGACGCCACGATGCCACTCATCTCGTACGCGATGCCGGCGAGCACGGCACCGCTCCAGCTGGTGCGCAGCGCCCGGGTCAGGGCGTACATCGTGCCCCCCGCCAGCACGATGTGCAACGCGAACCCGAGATTCATGGCGGCATCCACCGGCAGGATCCAGCGCAGCCAGGCCGTCGGGTAGAACACGTCACCATGCTGGGCCGCGATGAACGGCAGGCCACCGAACAGGTAGGGATTCCACTCGGGAATCGAGCCGGTGGCCCGGAACGCTTCGGCGCCGAACTTCCGGAACGCGTAGCCGGCCACGTACTGGTCGTCCCCGAGCAGGAACTGCCCGGTGAGCATGGGCCAGCAGAGCGTCAGCGCGGCCAGCACGAACACGGCCCAGGCGAGCAGTGCCGGCCGCCGCGGCTGGTACACGTCGGCGTCAGGTCGTGACACGCGCTTGTCCCCGGGTAACCGCCAGGAACGGCAGGGCCGCTCCCAGCTCGGTGATGGTGAGCAGCACCCGGCTCGCGAGCGCCAGCGCTGTGGCGTTGGCGAGGCCAAGCGGTGACTGCAGCATCAGAATAAACACGCCTTCCCGGACGCCGATGCCGCCCGGTGCCAGCAGCGCGAGAAAGCCGGCCAGGTAGGAGGCGGTGAACACTGCAATCGAGAGGCTGAGACCGAGTCCGGCGCTCGGCAGCAGTCCCCGGGCAAGGAGCCAGAGCGCGACGCCGTAGCCGGCCCAGGCGAGCGTGTTGGCGGCGAGTCCGAACAGCACGCCCGTCACCGGCGCCGAGACCGGCGGCGTTGATGCTGGCGATACCACACGAAGGACCCGGCGCAGCACCGGAGGCCAGAGCAGCAGCGCGAGTCCGAGGGCGCTGGCGAGCACGAGCGCGATCAGCGCCGCCCGCGCGCCCGGGTGCGCCTGCTCGAGGGCGTGCGTGCCGGAGAGGCCGGCCACGGAGGCACCGGTACCGATTGCGAGGGCCTGGAGAACGACGGCCGACCCGGTTGCGGCCCAGGGGGCGACACCGGCCTGCTGCGACATGACCGCCATCCCTGCCACGGCCCACACCTTTCCAGGCACGTACTTCCCCAGGCTGGAGATGGTCCAGATCCGCGCGGCGGTCCAGCCGTCGAGCCGTTGTCCCCAGCCGACCAGCATGAGCCGCCACGCCACGATGAGGAGGGCGTACATCGCCCAGACGACGGCAGCGCTCAGCAGCAGGTAGAGCGGCTGCACGTCCCAGTGCAGCCGCTGGGCGCGCAGCTCGTCCCAGTTACGGATGAGCGAGCGGGCAGCGAGGCCCAGCACCAGGACCGCCACCAACGCCTGCGCCACGCGTGCGCCGCGACTACCCACGCAGTGCCTCCTCATACCATTCGATGCAGCGGGCCGCGACGTGGTCGGGCGCGAGTCGCGCGCGCCAGGACTCGCCGGTCACCCGAGCCATCTCCAGCCGGTCGGGGTCACCCAGCACGTCCAGCACGGCGTCCGCGATCGAGTCCGGCGCCGGCAGCGTAAGGCGCCCTGCCCCGCTCTCGGGCACCACATCCAGAATACCGCCGCCGTCCCAGCACGCGACGACCGGCACGCCAGCCATAAGCGCTTCGGCGGCAGCGAGACCGAACCCCTCGCCATGCGCCGGAAAGAGCAGCACGTCGGCGCCGGCAAGACAATGCGGGATGGCGGCCGGCGCGACGGTGCCGGCAAAACGGACGAAGCTGGCGATGCCGAGCTCAGCGGCGAGCTGCTCGAGCGCCGCGCGCTCGGGCCCGTCGCCGATCACGGTGAGCCCGATCTCATGACCGCAGGAGATGACGACCGCGATGGCGCGGAGCGCCAGATCCACCCGCTTCTGACGAACGAGCCGAGCGATGACCACGGCGCCCTCGCCGCCGGTGCTCCAGGGCCAGCCCGACGACTCCACCGGCATCGGCTGGATGTGCGCGGGGCCGACGTAACGCGACGCGCCCGCCTGGATCCAGCCGGCCAGCTCGCGCGAGACGGTGGTAACGACGCGGGCGCGGCCATACACCGGCAGCGCCAGTCGCCGGGCGACGCGCGAGCGCTGGAGGAGTGCGGCGTCGGACCCGTGGGAGGTGAGCACCAGCGGCGCGCCCGCGGGCGTGGCCAGCCCTGCCGGCACCCACCAGTGCGCGTGGATGAGGTCGGCGCCCGCAGCCAGCTCTTCACGGGCCGCGCGCCGGAGGGCGCGCCAGAGCCCGGCGAGCGCGGTCCACCCTCCGGGACGCCTGAGCGCCGTGGCCATCGCGCCGTACGCGATGGTCTCCTTCGTCGCGGTCGCATAGCGCACCCGGCGCACGCTGACACCGTCGAGCGTCTCGTCCCCCGTTTCGCCGTGATGACTCGGCGCCACGACTCGGACGTCGACGCCGGCGCGCACCAGCGCCCGCGCGAGTGTGGCGAGGAAGGCACCCGACGCATCGCCCGCACGACGGGGATAGTTGTGGGTCAGAAAGACGACCCGCACCGCTCAATCCCGTGGATCGGAGTGGTCCAGCCGGGCGAGGGTCCGGGCGATCTCGCGGTTCTCCTCCTGGAGGCTGGCGATCATTTCGCCGACGAATCCGAACCCGAACAGGACGATGCCGCTGATGACCATGGTTTCGACGAGGTTGAGGAACGGCCGGAAGCCGACGCCGAACCCGAAACGAAGTACCAGCGCGGCGACACCCGCGAGAAAGCCGATGACGAAGAGTACCGCGCCGGCGACGCCGAAGAAGATGATCGGTTTGCGGCCGAATCGGAGCTGAAACCAGACCGATATGAGGTCGAGCACACCCACGGGAATCCGGCGCCAGGTGAACTTCGACTCCCCGCCGCGCCGGGGATACAGCGGCACCGGCCGCGACGTGACCCGGTACCCGTCGGCGGCCGCGATGACGACCATGTAGCGGTGCCAGTCCGGCCGCAACGGGACGCCCAGCATCACCTGGCGGCGGTACGCCTTGACGGAGTTCAGATCGGTGACGCGGACGCCGAAGAGCCAGCGGCAGAGCCCGTTGTAGATGCGGGAGACGAAGGCCTTTTCGTACCGGCCCTGCTTGGTGCCGGTGACGATGTCCGCCCGGCGCTCGAGCACCGGGCGCACCAGCGTCGGAATATCCTCGGGGAGATACTGGAGGTCGGCCGGATAGAACACGAAGATGTCGCCGCGCGCCACCTCGCCCGCGGAGCGCAGCGCGTCGGCGATCCCGCGCTGCCGCCGGTGGGTCACGACGCGGAGGAAGCCGAACTCTCGCTCCAGCTCGCGGAGCACCCTGGCGCTGTCGTCGCGCGAGCCATCGTTGACGATCACCACTTCATAGGAGAAGCCGGCGTGAGCCAGGGCTTCACCGCAGAGCCGCACGAATTCGGGCAGATTGGAGGCTTCGTCCTTCGCCGGGACGAGGACGCTGACGTCCACCGTATCGGCGGGCGCGAGCGTCATACCCGCTTGCGCATCCGGGCCGGGAGAATACCAAGCTGGTCGCGATACTTGGCCACGGTGCGGCGCGCGATCTGAATGCCCTGCTCCTGAAAGAGATGCACGATCTGCTGATCGGTGAGCGGCTTCGAGTGGTTCTCGTCACCGACCAGCTTCTGGAGCTTGGCGCGGATGGAGCGCGCGCTCGCGTCCTCGCCCGAGGCGGTCGACAGCGCGCTGGAAAAGAAGAATTTGAGCGGCAGCACACCGCGCGGCGTCTGCACGTACTTCTCGTTGGTTACCCGGCTCACGGTGCTCTCGTGCATGTTGATGACCTCGGCCACTTCGCGCAACGTGAGCGGCTTGAGGTACTCGACACCCTTCTCGAAGAAGTCCCGCTGCCGGTCGACGATGAAGTTCATGACCTTGAGCATCGTCTGGCGCCGCTGTTCGATGGCCTGGAGCATCCAATTCGCGCTGTTCATCTTGGAGGCGATGAACTCACGGTTTTCCGGCGTCATCTTCTTCTTGTCGCGGGCGATCTCCTGGTACGAGCGGCTGAGCCGCAGCCGGGGCATGCCGGTGTCGTTGAGGAAGACCTGGTAGCGGGTGCCGATCTTGTCGACGATCAGATCCGGGGTGATGTAGCCGTCGCTGCCCGACGAATACTTGAGGCCGGGCTTGGGATCCAGTCGCGCCAGCTCGTCGGCCGCGCTCTGCACCGCGATCGGCTCGACCCCCAGCTTCTTGGCGAGGTCGTTCCACCGGTGGGCGATCAGATCAGGAAAGGCATCACGCACGAGGCGGTAGGTCAGCGACTGGGTGTCGCCCTCCTCGTCGAGCTGGATCAGCAGACACTCGCGCAGGTCGCGCGCGCCGATCCCGGGGGGGTCGAGCTTCTGGAGCACCTTGAGCATGTCCTCGACCTCGGCCATGCTGTACAGCGGCGGCTCACCGGTTTTCTCGCCCTCCTCGAACCGCTCGGCCACGAGCTGGTTGATGGAGCCCAGGATCTCCTCGAGCGACGCGGCGAGGTAACCCTCCTCGTTGATGTTGCCGAGGAACTCCTCACCGAGCAGCAACTGTCGCGGCGTCAGATCGAGCATCTGGAGCTGGTCGCGGAGATGGTCCATGAGGTCGCGCGTCATCACCGTCACCGGCTCGGTATACTCGAGCTGTTCGTACTGCTCGCGGGTGCCGCCCACCTCGAACCCGTTGAGCAGAATCTCCTCCCAGTCCACCTCGTCCTCTTTTTCCTTCTGCTCCTTCTCCTTCTGCTCCTTCTCCTGATCGGCGGCCGCCTGTTCGGGCGTCTCCTCCTCGGCCTCCAGCAGCTCGAGGAACGGATTGGCGAGCAGCTCCTGCTTCAGGTGCTGCTGCAGATCCATCATGGGCATGTAGAGCATGTCCATCGCCTGATAGAGCCGCGGGTTGACCCGCAGTTCCTGGCGCATGCTGGTGTGTTGAGAGAGCCCGGTTTTCATGCCACCGCCTCCAGCCGCGCCCGCAGGCGCTGAGTGAGCGTCGGTCCCAGATAGAGCTGAGCCACGCGGTCGTCGTACACCAGCTCGCGCACTGTCCCCGCGGCCTGCACCTTCCCCTCGAACATGATATAGGCCCGATCGACGATATCGAGCGTCTGCTCGACGTTGTGATCGGTGATCAGCACCCCGATGCCCCGATGCCGAAGTCCAGCGACGATGGTCTGGATGTCGTGGACGGCAATCGGGTCGACGCCGGCGAACGGCTCGTCGAGCAGCATGAACTTGGGCTCGCTCACCAGCGCCCTGGTGATCTCGAGCCGCCGTCGCTCGCCGCCGCTCAGCGAGTACGCCTTGCTCTTCCGCAGGTGCTTGATGGAGAGCTCGTCGAGCATCCGCTCCAAGCGGCGGCGGCGCTCGACCCGCGGGAAGCCGCGGGTCTCGAGAATCGCCAGGATGTTTTCCTCGACCGACAGCCTGCGGAAGACCGAGGGCTCCTGCGCCAGGTAGCCGATGCCGGCCCGGGCCCGGCGGTACATCGGGGCGTCGGTCAGGTCGCGTCCGTCGAGCGAGACCCGCCCACCGTCGGGCCGAATGAGCCCCGTAATAAGGTAGAAGGTCGTCGTCTTTCCCGCGCCGTTCGGGCCCAGCAGCCCGACGATCTCACCCTGCGACACACGGATGCTGACCCGGTTGACCACCCGCCGGCCTTTAAACGTCTTCTCCAGATCGACGCCTTCCAGAATGCTGCCTTGGTGACGCACCGGCGCGTCCTCGGGCGCCGAGGTGCGAATGGTCCGATGAACCGCCTGCTGCGCGACACCCAGCAGCGCCTCGTATACCGCCTGCCGGTCCTCCGCGCTCTGACCCCACCACGGCACCGCGGGCCGCACCGGCGACCACTCTTCCTCGGCGCTGTCCTGGAGCCAGCCTTCGGTGGAGAGACGGGGCAGCACCGAATTGAGCAGATGGTCGCGGATCTCGTCACCCGAGACCTCGGGCTCGGTGCCCTCGGGAGTGCGGTAGGAGACGAGGAACGCTTCGCGATAGGAGAGCACCAGATCATCGAACGGCGCGGCATCGGATGGTCCGGCCGCACGCACCACCGCCGCCAGCGCGATCGCCACCGACGGGTCGCGTTCGGCGAGTGCCCCGATCCAGTCCGGAACACTCATCGTGTGCTCCGCGTCGAAGGCGGACGCGCGGGAGGCGTGCTCTGCGGGGGACGCGTGCTCCGGGCGGCGGGTGCGGCGCGACCACGGGGGCGGGCCGGTCCGGTCGAGTCCGTCCGGGCGGCGCCCGCGTCGGCAGCCGGATCGAGCTGGACT
>JACDDX010000234.1:2679-3558 GCA_013816685.1 Gemmatimonadales bacterium | reverse complement strand
GTGCGCGAGGACTTCACGCTGGGCGACGCTCGCTATCACAAGATCATCCTGATGACCGACGCCGACGTGGACGGCGCCCACATCCGGACGCTGCTGCTCACCTTCTTTTTCCGGCAGATGCAGGAGCTGATCGAGGCGGGCTATGTCTACATCGCCCAACCGCCGCTCTTCCGCGTGGCGCGGGGCAAGGAGGAGTTCTACGCCTACACCGAGACGGAGCGGGAGGAATACGCCCGACGCCTCGGCAACGGCGACGGACGGGCCAACATCAACGTCCAGCGCTACAAGGGCCTGGGTGAGATGAACCCGGACCAGCTCTGGCGCACCACCATGGACCCCGCGACCCGTACGATCCTCCGGGTCACGATGGAGGACGCGCAGACCGCGTCCGTGCTCTTCGACGAGCTCATGGGGGACGCCGTCGAGCCCCGCCGCCTCTTCATCGAGCGGAACGCGAAGTACGTCAGCAATCTCGACGTCTGACCCGTAGCGCGCCGACCGCGCGCACGAGCTGACCCGGCGTGAACGGCTTCTGCAGGAATGGTGCGTCGGCGGGCAGCAGCCGCTCGAGCACCTGGCTCTCTCCCGTGTGGCCCGACATGTAGAGCACCTGCACATCGGGCTGCCGCGCCCTCACCGCGTCGCTCAGCTGCCGCCCGTTCTGTCCCGGCATAATGATGTCGGTCACCATGATGTCTGGCGCGACCGAGCCCTGATCCACCGCCGCGAGCGCCTCTCCCCCATCGGCGGCCGCGGTCACCTGGTAGCCCTGCTCCGTCAGCGTGCGGACCGCCAGCGCCCGGACCATCGGCTCGTCTTCCACCACCAGGACCCTCACCCCGTCGTTGTGCGCGGTCACGGTGACGGCATCGCTCTCGG
>JACDDX010000234.1:0-2669 GCA_013816685.1 Gemmatimonadales bacterium | reverse complement strand
GTGCCGGCGACTGGCCAGTACAGCTCCATTGTCGTGCTCACCCCGGGCGTGCTCCGCGCGACCACGTACCCGCCATGCCGCCGCATCGTGCCGTACACCATGGGGAGGCCCAGGCCCGTGCCCGCTCCGACCGCCTTCGTAGTGGAGAACGGCTCGAAGATGTGGGCCAGCGTCCCCCGCGGTCATGCCCTGCCCCTCGTCCGCGACCGTGAGCCGCACGTACCGCCCGGGCACGACCGGCTCACCCAGCGGAGCCGGGATCTCGGCCCAGACGACGGCGTTGTCGATCGTGAGCCGGACTTCCGCCCCCGACTCGGTGGCACTGATCCGCGTCTCGCTCGGCTGCCAGCCGCTCCGCCGCCTCGCGCGCTCGCACCAGGTCGGTCACGTCGTTCGCAACGACCGCTATTCCCTGGGAGACCCCTTCCTTGTTCAAGACCGGCGTGATCACGTAGGTGAAGATCCCATCCTTCGGGGCATTGTCGCGTGCGAGGTGGATCGGGCCGCTCGTGGGAGTAATGCGGCCGCCCTGTTTTGTAGACCTCGTCGAACATCTCCCAGACACCGCTCCCTGCCAGCTCGGGCAGCGCCTCGCGCACCGTCCGTCCGACCACCCGGGGTCGCCCGATCAGATCCAGGTATCGAGGATTGGCGACCTGGAAGACGTGATCCGGACCGGTGGGCTGGCGTCTGTTGCAGCACCCGTTCGAGCAGATCGCGGTCGGCCCGCGCGACAGCCAACGCCGACTCCCGCTCGCGCGCCACACGGTCGAGCCCGTTCAGTGCGATAGCGATGTCGCGCGCAGTCTGCTCGCCGAAAAAGGGAGTAGTCACGGTCGAGCGGCAGGCGGGGGTTGAGCCCCAGGATTAAGAGGCCGAGCGACTACGGGTCGGGCATGACCGGCCCCAGCGGAGCTGTCAGCGCGTCGCGCACCGACTCCTGCCAGCACTCGGCGTGCACCGGTTGCTGGAGGGTGATCCGCATGGACGCGGCCGAGCCCGGCCCCAGCATCTCCGGGACGGGCCACGCGCCTGCGGAATCCATCGCCATCGAGCGCGGCGCGAGCGGGGCGCCGAGCGGCAGTCCCACACTTCCGGCGAGGCGCAGGTTGCCGGCGTCGTGGTCCGGTGCGTAGAGCAGTGCGAATCCGATGTCGCCCGAGGCTGTCCGCAGCGATGTCAGCGCGGCGCTGTAAACTTCGTCGGCCGATTGTGCATGTTGGTGCGCGCTTGCGAGCTCCTGGAGCAGCCGCGCCCTCCGCTCGCTGATCACCCGCAGGGTCGTCTCCTGGACCGTGACCAGCACGCCGCCAACCTCCCCATCGTCGTCCGACACGGGGCTGTAGCTATAACTCCAATGGACGTCGTCGACGCGATCACCTCGGGTGATCGGTACCAGGTGATCCTCGTGCCAGGTCGCCTCCCCCCCAGCCATGATGTCATCGACCTCCCGCCCGATGATCGACCAGATCTCCTTCCAGCACTCCATGCCACCCTGACCGAGCGCCGAGGGGTGGCGATCATGCCCCAGGCTCCGCCGGAATGCGTCGTTGTAGAACTGGACCAGTCCTGGCCCCCAGAATAGGAACATCGCGTGGCGGGTGGCGAGCAGGGTGCTGACCGTGGTGCGGAGACTGGCAGACCAGCCGCCAATCGGCCCGAGTGGCGTCGTGGCCCAGTCGAAGGCGCGCACCAGCCCCGCCATCTCGCCGGTTCCGCGGAACACGCGATCGATCGTTGCGGTGTGCTTTGGTGCGGCGGATAGCGGCATGGCTGCTCTCGAGGGGTGTCGTCCCGGCGCGACGCGGTCGCGCAAGAATAATGATCGACGAGGGTCCCGCGTGCGGGCACCCCTAAGCGAACGGGCTGACGCTCGCTTTGGCTGCGCATCCACCTCGTGCGCCCGGCCTGCCTGCCATTGCGTGCTCCCGGATTAAGGTGTGATCAGGAGATGCTCAAGGCGGGCGTGCTGCTGGCCGGCGAAGGGCTGCATCCGACCTCCAGGGGCGCGCGGGTCCGCTTCTACGGAACCAACCGCACCGTGGTCGACGGGCCCTTCACCGAGACCAGGGAGCTGGTGGCCGGTTTCTGGCTGCTGCAGGTGAAGTCCATGGAGGAGGCGATCGCATGGATCAAGCGTTCGCCGAACCCGATGGATGGCGAATCCGAGATCGAGATCCGCCAGATCTTCGAGGCGGAAGACTTCGGCGCCGAGCTCACGCCCGAGCTGCGGAAACAGGAAGAGGACCTGCGCGCTGAGATCACCCGCAAGCGCGGGTGACCGCGTCGGAGACGCGCCGCGTAATCGGGCCGGTCTGGCAGCTCGTGCCGGCGAAACTCATAGGCGCACCGGCGGACGCGGTCCCACAGCACCCGGTCCCCAGTCGTCGCCTTCGAATCCGTCCTCCGGCCGCTGCAGCGGATCGAGATTCCGGACCTCGCGCTCGGCCGCTTCGAGCGCGTCGCGATCGATGTCGTCGCCCAGGAGCCGCGGCCCCGGATACACTCGCCGCCGCCGCACCATCCAGAGGCTCACCGCGACTAGGAGGGCCGCGGCGACAATCACCGCTTCCACGCCACCGCCGACGATCGGCATGTCATCCCCTCCGGAGGAGTTCGACTCTGCGTTCCCGGTCCCGCTTGCGCAGGACCAGCGGCAGGACCAGCAT
>JACDDX010000233.1 GCA_013816685.1 Gemmatimonadales bacterium | reverse complement strand
GTGCACTTCCTCAGCGGGCGCCGCCCGAAGCGCCTGATCCCCTCGGGCGATCTGCGGACCTGGGCCGCCCAGGAAGCCGGCGTTCCCGACTGGCTGTTCGAGGAGAGCTATCACGCGGTCGGCGACCTCGCGGAGACCATCAGCCTGCTGCTTCCCGGAGGCGGACGGTCGAGCGACCTGCCGCTCCGTCACTGGGTCGAGGAGCGCCTGCTGCGGCTCCGCGGTGAAGATGCAGCCGTACAACGTGAGCTGATCCTCGGTGCGTGGCGCGAGCTCGACCGCCTCGAGCGCTACGTCTGGAACAAGCTCATCACCGGCGCCTTCCGGGTCGGGGCCTCGCAGCGGCTCGTCGTCCGGGCGCTGGCGACGGTGAGCGGGCTCGACGAAGGCGTCGTCGCCCACCGGCTGATGGGCGCCTGGGAGCCGTCGTCGGAATTCTTCTCCCGGCTCATCGCGGCCGACACCCGTGACGCCGACGTCAGTCGGCCATATCCGTTCTATCTCGCCTACGCCCTCGCGACCGAGCCGGCGACGCTGGGGGACTTCGGTCTCTGGGGCGCCGAGTGGAAGTGGGACGGGATCCGCGCGCAGCTCATCCGCCGGGCCGGCCGTACCTACCTGTGGAGCCGGGGCGAGGACCTGCTCACCGGCCGGTTTCCCGAGGTCGAGGAGCCGGCAGCACTCCTGGCCGACGGCACCGTCATAGACGGCGAGCTGATGCCGTGGACCGACGGGCCCCTGCCCTTCGCGCAGCTCCAGCGACGGATCGGCCGGAAGACCTTGAGCAAGAAGATCCTGAGCGAGGTGCCGGTTGCGCTGGTCGCCTACGACCTGCTGGAGCAACACGGCGAGGACCTGCGACCGCTGCCGTTCGCCGAGCGGCGGGCGCGGCTTGCCGGGGTGCTGGAGAGCGTGCGACACGGCGGACGCTTCATTCTCTCGCCCGCGGTTCCCGTCGCGTCGTGGTACGAAGTCACGGCGGCACGCCTCGCGGCGCGGGAGCGCGGGGCCGAAGGGCTCATGCTCAAGCGCCTCGATTCGCCATACGGGGTCGGGCGCCGCCGGGGCGACTGGTGGAAGTGGAAGGTGGAGCCGCTCAGCGTGGACGCGGTGCTCATCTACGCCCAGCCCGGAAGCGGGCGTCGCGCCGGCCTGTATACCGACTACACCTTCGGTATCTGGGACGGCGGCACCCTGGTGCCGTTCGCCAAGGCGTATTCGGGGCTCACCGACCCGGAGATCCGGAAGGTCGACGCCTTCGTGCGCCGCAACACGCTGGAGAAGTTCGGGCCGGTGCGCACGGTGAAGCCCGAGCTTGTCTTCGAGCTGGCGTTCGAGGGCATCCAGCGCTCGGCCCGGCACAAGTCCGGCATCGCTGTCCGCTTTCCCCGGATGGCCCGCTGGCGACACGACAAACGGCCCGAGCAGGCCGACACCATCGAGACGGTGCGCGCGTTGCTGGACACGCCGGCGCTCTGATCCCTCCACCCGCAGGGCCGGCGTGGGTTTCGCCTGCCTTACATTTGTCCCCGATGCCTCACTTCATCTGCACCACCTGCGGCACGCAGTATCCCGATTCGGCTCGGCCCCTCGCCGACTGCGTGATCTGCGCGGAGGAGCGCCAGTACGTGGGCTGGGAGGGCCAGCAGTGGACCACGATGGAGGCGCTGCGGGCCGGACATCAGAACCAGTTTCTCCCCGAGGGCGGCGGGCTCACCGGCATCGGCACATCGCCCACGTTCGCGATCGGCCAGCGGGCGCTGCACGTGCGCGCGGCGTCGGGCGGACTTTTGTGGGACTGCGTGAGCCTCGTGAACGACGCGTCGGTCCGCGCCATCGAGAAGCTGGGCGGCGTCCGCGCGATCGCGGTCTCCCATCCGCACTACTACTCGTCCGTCGTAGAATGGAGCCGGGCGCTCGGCGGCGTGCCGGTCTTCATCCATGCCGACGACGCACCCTGGGTGGTCCGGCAGGACCCCGCGATCGTGTTCTGGTCGGGCGACACGCGGGTGCTGGCCGACGATCTTACCCTCATCCGGTGCGGTGGTCACTTCGCCGGCAGCACGGTGCTCCACTGGACCGACGGCGCCGACGGATTGGGCGCGCTCCTCACCGGCGACACCGTGATGGTGGGCCAGGACCGCCGCACCGTCTCCTTCATGTATTCCTTTCCCAACTACATCCCGCTCGGCCCGACCGCCGTCCGCCGAATCGCGGCCGCGCTCGGGCCATTTGAGTATGAGGAGATCTACGGCGGATGGTTCCGGCAGAACATCCGCGTCGCGGCGAAGCAGGCGTTCGACTATTCCGTTCGCCGCTACCTGCTCGCCATCTCGGATCGCCCGCAGAGCTGATGGCCGAGACGGTGGAGAGCGGGGCAAGTGAAAGCGACACGAGCGAGGCGCGTCCCGCACGGGTCCGCACCGCGCTCGAGCTCGATCTACGCCGGGCCCGCGCCGCCCAGCGCAAGGTGGAGCGCGAGGCCGAATCGGTGCGGGCCGCCGCCACCGCCGCACGGCGGAAGCGCCCGCCGCGTGCGCTCCGTTGTAAAGGCGAGCCCCTCGACTGCGCCCGGCGCTGGTTCCGCTTGCATCGGTGGGAGCCGTTCGAATTTCAGCAGGAGGTGTGGCAGGCATACCTGAACGGCGAGAGCGGGCTCATCCATGCCGCCACCGGCACCGGGAAGACGTACGCGGCATGGCTCGGCGTCGTCATCGAGTGGCTCCGCGACTACCCCGCGCCACGGACCCGCACCGCCGTCCGGCCCGCCGCGCCGGCGTTGCGCGCGCTCTGGATCACCCCGCTCCGTGCGCTCGCCGCCGACACCGAGGCCGCGATCCGGGCGCCGGTCGAGGACTTTGGGCTGCCCTGGAGCATCGAGTCACGTACCGGCGACACCGCCGCAAGGACCCGCGCGCGCCAGCGCGCCCGGCTGCCTACGGCGCTCGTCACGACTCCCGAAAGCCTGTCGCTGCTGCTCGCGCGGGACGACGCACCGTCGCTGTTCGACGATCTGGAACTGGTCGTGGTGGACGAATGGCACGAGCTGATGGCGTCGAAGCGGGGAGCGCAGACCGAATTGTGTCTCGCGCGGCTGCGGCGGTTCCGGCCCGGGCTCCGAACCTGGGGACTCTCGGCAACGCTGGGCAATCTGGACGTCGCCCGGGACACGCTGCTCGGCGTCGACCGCACCGGAGCCGCGCGTCCGGGCCGCATCATCCGCGGGCTGGTGCCGAAGGCGTTGGCGGTGGACGCGCTCATTCCCGAATCGATCGAGCGGTTTCCGTGGGCCGGACAGATCGGCCTCCGGTTGCTTCCCGAGGTCGTCTCCGCCATCGAAGAGGGCGAGACCGCGCTCGTCTTCACCAACACGCGTTCGACCGCCGAGATCTGGTACCAGGCGCTGCTGGCGATGAAGCCGGACTGGGCCGGGCTCATGGCGCTGCACCACGGCTCGCTCGACCGGAAGACCCGCGAATGGGTTGAGGACGCGCTCCGCGACGGCCGGCTCCGCTGCGTCGTCTGCACCTCGACACTCGACCTCGGCGTGGACTTCACG
>JACDDX010000232.1 GCA_013816685.1 Gemmatimonadales bacterium | reverse complement strand
GTCGGGCACGGTTACACCGCCCGCGCCCGGGATCGGGGCCACACCCACAGCGCCGCGAGCTTCACCGAGCAGGCGATGGACGCGGAACACCACGCGTCGGTCATCCGGAACGCCCTGCAGACGCAGCCTCCACCGATGCTCGTGGAGGACGGCGTCGCATGAGCGCGAGCGACCTCCCCGGCGAAGACGGCAGCCAGGCTCCGCTACGCTCTGACGCTGAGCTGTCGGACCGCGCGGGGCCGAGTACGCCCGAGTCGGAGCTTGCCGCCGATGCGGGCTGGAGCCGGCTGCTGGATTACCTGCTCAACACGCGCGGCTTCGACTTCCGCGGGTACAAGGCGCCCGGTCTCGCCCGCCGGGTACGGAAGCGCATGGCTGAGGCCCGGGTGGACGGCTTCGCCGAGTACCAGGACTTTCTCGAAGTGCATCCGGAAGAGTTCGCCACGCTGTTCGACACCATTCTGATCAACGTCACGACCTTCTTTCGCGATCCCGAGGCGTGGGAAGTCATCAGAAACACGATCCTGCCCCGGGTCGTCGCCACCAAGTCCGTCGGTGAGCCCATCCGCATCTGGTCGGCGGGCTGTGCCTCGGGGCGAGGAGGCGTATACGCTGGCGATGGTGCTCGCCGAGATGCTGGGTGAAGAGGAATTCAGGAGCCGGGTGAAGATCTACGACACCGACATCGACGACCAGGCGCTCAACCTTGCGCGCCAGGCCGCGTATCCTGCCCGCGCGGTGCAGGGCATTCCGCAGCCGCTGCTCGACAAGTATCTCACCCAGGTGAACGGGGCGTACGTATCCCGTAAGGACCCTCCGCCGGCAGGTGATCTTCGGGCACCACGACCTCATCTACGACGCGCCGATTTCCCGCATCGACGTGCTGGTCTGGCGGGATGCGCTGATGTATCTCAACGCCGAAACGCAGGGCAGGATCCTCAGCCGCTTCCACTTCGCGTTGAACGAGGGCGGAATCCTCTTTCTCGGTCGTGCCGAGACGCTGATGACGCACACGCAGTCGTTCGTGCCCATCGACTTGAAGCGGCGCATCTCGCGCAAGGCGCCGCGGTCGCCGCAGAGAGAGCGGGTGTTGCCCCCGGGACTCGAGCCTGACGGCGCTGATGCAACGGGCGTCGCTGCATTCGCGCATGCGCGACGCCGCGCTCGAGGTGAACCCAACCGCCCAACTGGTCGTCGATGCCGACGGCGCGGTGGCCTTTGTGAACGAACGGGCGCGCCTTCTCCTGGGCCTATACGCCGCCGACGTGGGTCGTCCCATCCAGGACCTGCAGATCAGCTACCGGCCCATCGATCTCCGCTCCGTCCTCGACCAGGTCCGTGAGGAGCGGCGCCCCATAACGGTGCGGGAGGTAGAGTGGGGGTCGCCCGACGGCGAGAACCGGTGGCTGGACGTGCAGGTCTCCCCCCTCGCGGCGACAGCGGCGACCTGCTGGGGATGGACATTGCCGTTGCCGACGTCTCCGCCAACCGCCGCCTTCAGCGCGAGCTGCAGCACTCGCATGAGGAGCTGGAGACCGCCTACGAGGAGCTGCAGTCCACGAACGAAGAGCTGGAAACGACCAACCAGGAGCTCCAGTCCACCGTCGAGGAGCTGGAGACCACCAACGAGGAGCTCCTGTCCACGAACGAGGAGCTGGAGACGATGAACGAGGAGCTCCAATCCACCAACGAGGAGCTTCAGACCATCAACGACGAGCTCCGGCAGCGGAGTGACGACCTGCACTCGGCCAATGCGTTTCTCGGCTCGGTGCTGGGCAGCCTGCGGAGCGGGGTCGCGGTCTTCGATCGCGACCTGACCGTGCTGAGCTGGAACTCCCCGGCCCAGGATCTCTGGGGTCTTCGGGCCGACGAGGTTCTGGGACACCATCTGTTCAACCTCGAGATCGGGCTGCCGGTCGAGCGCCTGCGGCCCCTGCTGCGTGCCTGCGTGCCTGCGTGCCTGCGTGCCTGCGTGCCTGCGTGCCTGCGTGAATGGCGAGGGCGAGGGCGGCGGCCTGCAGCTCGACGCGGTCAACCGGCGAGGACGACCCATCCGGTGCGACCTGGTCTGCGGCCCGCTGCGTGAAGTGTCGGGCGAGATCCGCGGGGTCATCGTGCTGATGGAAGACCACGACGGCCGCGCTCCCCTGCCGGCCTGAACGCCTCCGCCCTCCCGCCCCTTCGCTCCTCCTCGGCCGGTTCTTCGCAGGCCAGGACGGGAGCTGGCTCACGGCACCCGCCTATACTGCGGTACAACCATTGCTCCAGCTTGCCCTCTTATTTTTGACCGGGGCATCGGGCGACGACGCCTGAGGCCGGAGGTCGGAGAATCATGACCGTAGATCTCGCACAGCTCTTCAGCCTGTATCATGACTCACTGGTGCGGATGCTCTATCGCCGCACCGGTGACCGCGATCGAGCGGAAGATCTGGCGCAGGAGACCTTCGCCCGCGCGGTCACGGCTCCGCCGGAGAACCCGCGGCCGTGGCTCTTCGCGGTGGCGCTCAACCTGGTGCGGGAGGACGGGCGGAAGGCGGTCCGGCAGGGTCGGAGACTGGAGCTGCTGCGCAACGAGGACGTGGAGCCCGCGCCTCGTCCCGATGTGGAATTCGACCGCAACGAGACCACGGCGGCGGTGCGGGCGGCGCTGATGTCGCTCGGCGACCGGGACCGCGAGGCCTTGCTCCTCCGCGCCGAGGGTTTCAGTTACGACGAGATCGCCGCCACGCTGGGCCTGGCCCGTGGCGCCGTGGGAACGACACTGGCCCGGGCGCGCCGGCGGATGGTCGAGGCGTACCGGAATAGAAATCGGGGAGAGCATGTCGCATCTGGATGAGGGACTGCTGCACGCGATGTTGGACGGCGAGCTCGAGCTGGGCGAGGTGCGCCAGGTTCAGGCCCATCTCGGCAGCTGCGCGAGCTGTGACACCAGACTCAAGGAAGTCCGCGAGCTGATGGCCGAGTCGGACCGTCTGGTGGCGACGCTCGAGCCGCCGGAGCGCACTGAATTCGCTCCGCCGCTCACCCCCACCGATCCGCCGCTCCGAGCGTCTACCGATCTTCCGCCACTTCTGCTCCTGCCTGATGAGGAGGATGCCGGGAGACGGCGCCGACGGGTCGCGATGTTTGGAATCGCGGCGGCCGTCCTCGTCACCGTCGGTGGTGGCCTCCTGGTGCAGCGATACAACCAGCCTGACGTGGACGAGCTCTTCCGTGCCAGCGCCAACGTCCCGGCCTCGGCCGACTCGGCGGCCGTCGTCAGCAGCCTCGAGGCTGGCCAGCCAGCGTCGGAGCCGCCTTTCAGTGCCTCCGCACCACCGCCGGCGCCGGCGCGAGCGTCGTCCCCGGAGACCCGGACAGCACCGCCGGTCGAGTCCGCGCCATCACCACGGAGAGCCGCGCCGGCCCGCCCCCGGGCCGGATCCGAGAGTGGTGGGGACGTCGTCGCCCGCCGCGCACTGGCCGCGAAGGCGACCGCCGAGCTGGAGCAGGAGCTTCGCCTCTCCCGGGCTCGCGCCGCCACCGCAGCGCTCGATTCGGCCCGTCGTGCGCGCGAGGACGACGACCGGCG
>JACDDX010000231.1 GCA_013816685.1 Gemmatimonadales bacterium | reverse complement strand
GCCCAGGAGCAGGCCGACCACGACGCGCCAGCCGAGCCGCCCCTCGGCACCGGGGAGCAGCGCCGCGATCAGCGCGGCCCAGAGCGGCATGGTGGCGACGTACACGCTCGTCGGTCCCGACGCGACGAACTGCTCGGCCCATACGACCACCGCGTTGCCGGTGACGAGGAGGAGCACGCCGGTGGCGGCCAGGTCGCGCCAGGCGCGGGCGCCGGTCGGCAACGTCTGTCCGAGCGCCACGGCGATGCCGGCGAGGATCAGCCCCGCGGCAAAGAAGCGGATGCCGGCAAACAGCACTGGCGGCAACTCGGCGACGCCGATCCGGATGAAGAGGTACGTGGAGCCCCACAGCACGCAGACCAGCAGGTAGGCGATGAACGCCCGTCCTTTCAGGGAAGCCATGTCAATCCAGCTCCGCCGGCACCACGCCCGGCTTTTCAAAGACGGTGGACAGCACGATCGTGGTCCGGGTCGTGACCGACCGGTCGGAGCCGCGGAGCGTCCGGAGCACGCCTTCGAGGCTTTCGAGCGAGGTGGCGGCGACCTTGACGATGTAGCAGTCTTCGCCGGCCACGTGATGGCACTCGAGCACGTTGGGACTGGCCTCCAGCGCGCCGATCGCAGCGGCTTCGGCGGCGTGGGCCGCGGCGCCGTAGCGGACGGCGACGAAAGCGGTGATGGGGTAGCCCGACTTGGCGCGGTCGAGCCGCGCGGCGTAGCCGGTGATGTAGCCGGATTCCTCGAGCCGCTTGACCCGCTCCATGACGGCGGGCCGGGATAGCCCCACCTGATCGGCGAGCGCCTGATAGCTGACCCGGCCGTTGGCGGCGAGCAGCCGGAGGAGGTGGCGCGTGGTGGGGTCGAGAAGGTCGGCCATGCGACTAATGTTAGGCCATGCTGCACGTTTGTCAACTATTAGACTGGCGGTGAATTAAGTAGCAGACGTTTCGCAGGATCTGCCGGATCTTCACGGGACATCCTATGTTTCCCGTCCCGTCGCTCCCCGATCTCTGGTGCCACGCACCCCTCACGCCTTCCACCTCGAGCCGTCCGTGATCGCCCTCGCCATCCTTGCCGCGCTGCAGCAGCCCGCAAATCCGCCTGCGACGAGCGGCGGCTACTGGCAGCAGCAGGTGGCGTACGAGCTCTCGGCGCGACTGGACGAGCCCCGGGGCGTGCTCGAGGGCATCGAGCGCATCCACTATGTGAACCGCTCGCCCGACACCCTCACGACCTTCTCGCTCCACCTCTACCTCAACGCCTTCCGGCCGGGATCGCGCTGGTCCGACGTCGATTCGGCCGAGCAGCGGCGGCGGTTCAACGATCTCGAGGAGCCGGCGTTCGGGTTCAACCATGTGCGCGACGTCAGGATCATGGGGCAGCCGGTCGAGCCGGTGTACCCCTACGCGCCCGACAGCACCATCGCACGCTTCACGCTGCCGCGCATGCTGGCGCCGGGCAACTCGATGGAGGTGGATCTGCGCTGGGACGCGCGGCCGTCCACGGTGCCGCGTCGGCAGGGACGTGCGGGCCGGCGCTTCGACTTCGCGCAGTGGTATCCCAAGGTCGTGGTGTACGACCGGTATGGATGGGAAGAGCATCCGCTGATGCCGGCCGGCGAGTTCTACGGCGAGTTCGCGAGCTTCGTGGTGGACCTGGACATCCCGCGCGACCAGATCGTCGCGGCGACGGGCGTGCCGATCTGCGGTGATCCGGGCTGGGAGCATGCCAACCGCAATCCATCGCGCGCGGTCGAGTACCAGCGCGACTATTACGGCGACGCCACCCCGCCGGCCCGCGTGTGCGACGGCGCGCCGCCCGGCCGGAAGCGCATCCGCTGGTACGCGCGCGACGTGCACCACTTCGCGCTGTCGCTCAATCCGGCCTACCGCTACGAGGGCGGCCGCTACAAGGACGTCGCGATCCACGTGCTCTACCAGCCGGGGGACGAGGCGAGCTGGGGCGGCGGCATCGCGGTCGAGCGGACGGCCACAGCGCTCGCCTGGCTGGACCAGCTCTACGGCAGGTTCGCGTGGCCGCAGATGAGCAACGTGCATCGGATTGAAGGCGGCGGCACCGAGTTCCCCATGATGGTCATGAACGGCTCGGCCGATCAGGGGCTGATCGTGCACGAGGTCGGGCACAACTACACGATGGGCATCCTCGCCAACAACGAGTGGCGCGAAGGCTGGCTCGACGAAGGTTTCACCACCTTCCAGACGACCTGGTTCTGGGAGACGACGGGAAAGCTGAGCGGCTACGAGGGTGCCGAGGCCGACATGCTGAACCTCGACCTCGACGACTACTCCGAGCCGCCCAGTCTCCCGAGCGAGGCGTACCGCGACTTCACCTCGTACAACATCGCCATCTACAGCCGGGGCGAGCTCTTCTTCCACCAGCTCCGCTACACCGTCGGCGACGAGACGATGCACCGCATTCTCCAGACCTTCTACCAGCGCTGGATGCTAAAACACGTGGACGAAGCGGCGTTTCGGTCGGTGGCCGAGGAGGTGTCGGGGCAGGACTTGTCGGCGCTGTTCGCCCAGTGGCTGCACACGACCGTGCTGTACGACTACGGTGTGGGCCGGGTGCGGACGGCAAAGGCGGCGGGCGACAGCGGCTACGTCACGCGGGTGGAGGTCATCAGGAAGGCGCCGGGACGGATCCCGGTCGAGGTCGTCGTCGCTGCAGCGGGGGATACGGCCGGCACGATCGCGACGGGGCTGGCCGAGCGCGAGTGGGTGATGGTGACGACCCGGACGAAGCCGAAGACCGTGCTGCTCGATCCGCGGGTGCGCACTCACGACTGGAACATGCTGGACAACCGGAAGCGGGTCGGTTCCTGGTGGTCGAAGCTGCTCGGCGGCTCACCGGGTTTCGACGTCTATTTCCATCCCTACTTCTCCACCCGCTCCCGGCGCGACGGGCTGACCCTCGGTCTTCACCCGACGCTCTGGTACAACGACGCCGGCGGCATCACGATCGGCGCCCGGAGCCGGGATGATTACTTCGGCCGCTTCGAGCAGAACGCCACCTGGGTCTCGCAGAGCACCGGCTGGGGCACCGACGACAAGGTGAAGGACACCGACTTCCGGACCCGGCTTCGGAACCCGGTCTGGCTCCGGGCGCCCAACACGATCCAGACGCTCGACGTGTTCAACCAGGAGGGACGTTACGGGCTCCGCGCCACGGTGGAGCGAAGCCGAAAGGCGCACCTGAGCTTCGGCCCGACGTGGACGAGTTCCGCCGCGCTGGAATGGGTAGCGGTGGACGACACCCGCTATCTCCAGCCAGGGCTCTACGACGACGTCAGCACGATCGAAGCCCGGATTGGCGCGGGTGTCATGACTGCGGGCGGGCGATGGGCCTTGGGTCTTCGGACGTCGATCGGCGGAGGACTGACGTACAATCGCGACGGCCTCGCCGCGCAGGGAGCGAGGCTCGATCCGTTCTATTTTCGCGGCACCATCGAGGGCACGGCGCGGCGGCCTGTCGGGCACCGTCTGCAACTGGGGGCACGCGCCTTTGCTGGCTGGGCTGGCGGCGACCACCCGGCGCCCAAGCAGCGGCAGATCT
>JACDDX010000230.1 GCA_013816685.1 Gemmatimonadales bacterium | reverse complement strand
GTGATGCACCTGGTGAGCGAAGTGCGCGGGCGGCTCCGGGCCGGGCTCGACGCGCTCTCGGCCCTTGCGGCCTGTTTCCCGGCCGGCACAGTCTCGGGCGCACCCAAGGTGCGGGCGATGCAGATCATCGACGAGCTCGAGCCCACCCGGCGCGGCCCGTACGCGGGCGCCGTCGGCTATATCGGCTGGGGGGCGCAGACGCTCGACACGGCGATCACCATCCGCACCTGCGTGATGCGGGGTGAGCGGGCGTGGGTGCAGGCCGGCGCCGGCATCGTGGCGGACTCCGATCCTGCGGCCGAGTGGCGGGAGACCGAAGCCAAAGCGCGGGCGGTGCTGCTGGCGCTGGCGCTGGCGGCCGCGCACGCCACTGCTGCAGCCGAAGACTAGATCGGCCTCGCCTATATTTGACGCCATGCCACCCTTCCGCCTCGTCAGCACCACTGGCGGCCAGAGCTACGAGCTGGCGCCCGGGCGGAGTCTCGTGATCGGCCGTGGGCTTAATACCGATCTCGCCCTGCACGATCCCACCATCTCCCGCCGCCACGCCGAGCTCACGGTGGTCGAGGGCGAGGTGCAGGTCCGCGACCTCGGCAGCTCGAACGGAACCTGGATCAACGGCCGGCGCGTCAGCGCCGCGCAGCTCCGCGCCAACGATTCCATCACCTTCGGCAAGGTCGCGTTCCGCCTGCACGACGCCCGGCCGTCCCACCCGGTCGGCCCCGCGCCCGTGGCGCCCGGGCCCGCGGGTGCGGCGGGAACCAGTGCCCGAGGCAGCGGTGCCGTGGCCGGGAACGGTCCAGCCGGCGGTGCCATGTCCAGCGTCTCCACAGCGGCGGGCGGCACGATCGTGCGTCAACTGCTGGTGAGCGGTGGAATGCCCCCCGGTCTGACCAGCCGGGACGGGCCGGGCGCGGCCGGCCGTCTGAAGCTCGACGCGGCGTCCACCGCGGAGCGCCAGGCCAAGAAGCTGTCGCTCCTCCTCGAAGTGTCGCAGAAGCTGGCTGGCGAGCTCGACCTCGACCGGCTGCTGCGCACCGTCGCCGACATGACGTTCGAGGTGCTGAACGTCGACCGGGTCTCGGTGCTGCTCCGCAACGAAGGCACCGGTGTGCTGGTCCCCACGATCTCACGAAGCCGGCACGGCGACACCCAGGTGCAGGACGTGCCGCGCTCGATCGCCGAGAAGGTGGTCGAGGAGCGGGTCGCCGTCGTCTCGCAGAACGCTCCGGCCGACGCCCGATTTAAGGGGAAATCGATCGTAATGCAGAGCGTCAGGAGCGCCATGTGCTCGCCGCTGATGGCGTCGGGTGATCGGGTGCTCGGACTGCTCTACGTCGACAACCTGTCGGCCGCGACTCCGTTCACCGACGAGGATCTGCAGTTCCTGGTGGCGTTCAGCGGGCTCGCCGCCGTGGCCATCAAGAACAGCCGGTACGCCGAACAGATCCGCCGGGAGACGATGGTGCGGTCCAATTTCGAGCGCTACTTCGCGCCCAACGTGGCCGCCGACATCGCGCAGCAGGAAGGCGCCGTGCGGCCCGGCGGCGATCGCCGTCCGCTCACCGTGCTGTTCAGCGACATCCGCGGTTTCACCGCAATGGCGGAGAGCATGGGCCCGGATGCGATCGCGCAGTTGCTGACCGAATATTTCAGCGAGATGGTCGAGATCGTGTTCGAGCGCGGCGGCACGCTCGACAAGTTCATCGGCGACGCCGTGATGGCGTTGTGGGGCGCGCCGGTGCCCCATGCCGACGACCCCGACCGCGCACTCCAGGCCGCGCTCGCGATGCAGCAGGCCATCGGCGGGCTCAACGCCAAGTGGGCGGCGCAGGGCAGGCCGGAGATCGGCGTGGGCATCGGCATCAATCACGGCGAGGCGTTCGCCGGGAACATCGGCAGCCATCGGCGGCTCGAATACACCGTCATCGGCGATGCCGTTAACGTGGCCGCACGGCTCTGTGCCGAGGCCGGGCCCGGTGAGATCCTGGTGAGCGAGCAGTTCTGCCGGACGGTGCGTGCCGCGGTGGAATACGAATCGCTGCCCGAGCTCGCGCTCAAGGGGAAGGCGCAGGCTGTCCAGGTCTTCCGGGTGCGACAGATGCCGTGAAGCGAAAGGGCCGCCCGGCGGCGTCGAGCATCGCGATCACCAGCCGCAGCGGCAATCCCATCACGCTGAAGAAGTCGCCCTCCACCCGCTCGACCAGCGCCGCGCCATATCCCTGGATGCCGTAGGCCCCCGCCTTGTCCATCGGCTCACCGGTCGCCACATACGCTTCCAGAAAATCGTCATCCAGCCGCCGGAAGGTCACGCTGGTCACGTCGGTCGCCTGATGGACGGTCTCATCGGCCACCAGCGCCACCGACGTCACGACCTGGTGCGTGCGACCCTGCAGTTTCCGCAGCATGCGGAGCGCATCGGCGGCATCGGCAGGCTTCTCCAGCATCTCGTCGCGTACCACGACGATGGTGTCGGCGCCGAGCACCAGTGTGCCGGAGACGCCGAGCGCCTTGTCGCGCGCGAGACGCTCGACATAATCCATCGGCGCCTCGTATCGTCGGCGAATCTCGGGAACGTGCGATGGGATCACCCGCACCGGGATACCGAGCATCTCGAGCAGCTGGCGCCGGCGCGGCGAGGCCGACGCAAGGGTGAGGCGCTCCGCAGTCTGCGCGTTCGTCATGCGTGTCGCTCGAGGACCAGCGTCACCGGTCCGTCGTTATGGATCTCGACCAGCATGTCGGCGCCGAACTCCCCGGTGGCGACGCTGAGACCGCGGCCGCGGAGCGCCGCGACGAATCCCTCGTACAGTGGAATCGCCATCTCCGGACGGGCGGCAGCCACGAACGCGGGGCGCCGGCCCCGACTCGCGTCACCGTAGAGGGTGAACTGCGACACCACAAGGACCTCGCCGCCCGTTTCGGCCAGATCGAGGTTCATCTTGCCGGCAGCGTCGGCGCAGAGTCGCAGCCCACTCACCTTCTCGGCCATCCACGCCACCTCGGCCGCGGTATCGGCGTGCGTGAAGCCGACCAGCAGACAGAAGCCCGGCCCGACGGCGCCCGCCAGCCGCCCGTCTATGGTTACAGAGGCGCGGGACACCCGCTGCAGCACCACGCGCATCGCGTCTCCACTGATATCTTTCTCCAACCGACATCCCTGGTGCCTGAGAGTAATGCCCTCGTCTCCGTTCAAAAACCGTCTCGCCTTTGCCGGCCGCTACCTTCGCGACGCCGTCCGCGAGCGCCGTCAGGACGTGCTCGCTCCCATCGCGCCGAGCCCGTTGCGCCCCGAGCCGGGTGCGTGGCCCGATGATCGGCTCACCGTCGCCTGGCTCGGCCATGCGACCGTGCTCATGAACTTGTTCGGCACCCGCATCGTCACCGATCCAGCGCTCGAGCGTCGCATCGGCGTCGGCCGTGGACTCGCCAAGGTCGGCCCGCGCCGGCTGATCCGGCCTGCGCTCCGCGCGCGCGAGCTGTCCGATGTCGACCTGATCCTGCTCTCCCACGCCCATATGGATCACACCGATCTCGGCACGCTTGCCGCGCTCCCTCGGAGCGCGCATGTCGTCGTGCAGCGCGGC
>JACDDX010000229.1 GCA_013816685.1 Gemmatimonadales bacterium | reverse complement strand
CTTCGAGAGTGGCTCGTCACCGACGCCCACGACGATGCCGAGCATCTCGCGCTGGCGCACCGGGACCACGACGCGCGCGCCCCGGACCACCCGGTCGGCGAGCGGGTCGGGAACGCGGTAGGTGTAGGGGTTGGCGAGTGGAAGCGGGAGGGCGACCTGCGCGTAGATCATCGCGGACGGACGCCCAGCCCCGCAGCGTCGGGCAAGGTCACCTGCCCGCCGCTGATGCTTGCGCCGACGAACGGATCGCTGGCCAGGAGCGCGGCGCCATCGAGATCGACGAGGTCCACCAGCGGCGCGAAGTGGGCCGCGGCCGTAATGCCGATCGAGCTTTCGATCATGCAGCCGACCATGACCATGAGACCGTGCGCGCGGGCGACCGCGATCATGCGGAGCGCTTCGCGGAGACCGCCGCACTTGGCGAGCTTGATGTTGATCCCGTCCACCGTGCCCACCAGCGGCGGGATGTCGGCCGCGGTCCGGCAGCTCTCGTCGGCAATCACTGGGATGGTCGCGTGCCGGGTAACGCGCGCCAGCCCGGCGAGATCCTCGGGCACCAAGGGCTGCTCCAGCACCGTCACGCCGAACTCCTCGAGCACGGGCAGCATACGGATCGCCTGCTTGACGCTCCAGCCGGCGTTCGCGTCCACCCGGATTTCCCGGTCGGTCGCGTCCCGAACCGTGCGCAGCAGCTCCTCGTCGTGGTCGGTCCCCAGCTTGATCTTGAGGATCGGGTACTCGTCGGCCTCGGCGATCTTGGCCCGCATCCGCTCGGGCGTGTCGATGCCGATGGTAAAGGTGGATCGCGGCGCCCGCGCCGGATCGAGTCCCCACAGGCGGTAGAGCGGCACGCCGAGGCGCTTGCCGACCAGGTCGTGCAGCGCCGAGGAGAGGGCGGCGCGCGCCGACGGATTGTGGCGCAGCATCGTCGCCCACTGCCGCTCGGCGCCCTCCAGGTCGAACGGATCGGCCGGCAGCGCAGTGCGGTAGTGCTCGAGCGCCGCGAGCACGGTCTCGGTGGTCTCGCCGTAGAACTTCGTCGGCGCCGCTTCGCCCCAGCCTTCGAAACCATCGGCGTCGGTCAGCCGCACGCGCACGGTGCGATAGTCGCTCTGGCCGCCGCGCGCGATGATGAACGGATGACGGGTGCGCAGCTGGAGGATGTCGACGTCGAGGCGAAGCGGCACGGGGTCCTCGCAGTGGAATCGAATTCGGGGCGAGCTAGACGAGCGCACGCACGTGGGCCACGACCGCCTCGGCCAGGCGGGCCGGGGCGTAGCCGCCTTCGAGCAGTCCGACGATCGGCACATCCGGCATCCGCTCACGGAGCCGGTGCGTGAGATCGGCATAGTGGGCGGGCTCGAGCGTGAAGCCGCCGAGCGGGTCGCCGAGCATTGCGTCGAACCCGGCCGAAACGACCATCAGCGACGGCGGCCATCCCGCCACCGCCGCCTCGACGGCCGCCCAGAGGTCGGCGACGTAGAGCTCGGCCGGGTGACCCGGAGCGCGCGGCACGTTGAAGATGTTGCCGACGCCGCGCTCGCCCGCCATGCCGGTGCCTGGATACCAGGGGTGCTGATGCAGCGACACGTAACGCAGCGTCGCGTCGGTCTCCACCAAGGCCTGAGTGCCGTTCCCGTGGTGCACATCCCAGTCGATGATGAGCACCCGCTCGCGTCCCGCGCGCTGCGCGTGCCGGGCGGCGATCACCGCCGTGTTCACGAGACAGAAGCCCATCGCGCGCCCGGCGAGCGCGTGATGGCCCGGCGGACGCACCGCCGCGAACGCGTGTCCCGCTCCCGCGTGCGCATGGTCGACCGCCGCGATCGCGGCGCCGACGCCGCCCAGGACCGCGCCCCAGCTTGCGTGATTCATGATCGTGTCGAGGAACAGCACGCCGCCACCGCGCGCACTCATCGCCTCCAGCCGGGCCACGTGCGCCTCCGGATGCACGGTGAGCAGCGTCTCGCGGGTCGCCGGCGAGGCGCCGGTCACAACCAGTGCCGGTTCCCGCCGCACGCGGTCCAGCAGCGTCCGCAGACGCGCCGGGGATTCCGGATGATCGGCCCCCGGATCGTGCAGGAGGCAGTCGGGATGGGTGAAGACGGGGACGGACATGCGGTACTCCTGCAGCGAAAGCGCGGCGACCGGGACTCAGCGCCGCCGGCCTAGCGGATGGGGCGGCGCCGCCGGGGCAGCACGATAAGGGCGCCGTTGGCGACCAGCCCCGCCTCACCGAGCGAACGGCTTTCATCCATCAGCTCGGCGCCCCGGAACTTCAGCATGTAGCCGGCAGGATCGTGCCGGACCCGGGTGAGCTCGAGAGCGCGCCGCTTGAGCTCGGCGAGGGTCGTGGCAACCGGCAGGTCGAAGGCGATCTCATCCCACACGTCCTGCACCATGACGCGGAGCGGGAAGGTCGGACTCATCGCGAGGCGGCGCTAGGGGACACGATCGACCGGAGGGAGCGTGGACAGAAAGCGGTCGAGCTGCTGGTCGAACAGCAGTGTCGAGCCCCGTACGCGCGTCCCGGTCGGTCCGGCAAGGGCCGCGAGCGCAATCTCTTCCCCACCCTGGCCACGAAGGACCAGGTACCCCGGTCCCTCCTTCTCCGGGAAGGCCGCGTACATGGGCACGCGCTCGGCGAAAAATCGCTTGGCCCGCGCCAGAACTTCGGCGCCTTCCAGGGTCGTGACCACCTCGTACGTCATCGGGGATCTTGGGAGGCGTCGAGCCGCTGCTTGATGTACTCGGCGACATGATCCAGTCCCACCCGCTCCTGCTCCATCGAATCGCGGTGCCGGACCGTCACCGAGCGCGCGCCCGCGGTCTCGCCATCCACCGTCACCCCGAATGGGGTGCCGGCCTCGTCCATCCGCCGGTAGCGGCGGCCGATGGCGCCGCTGTCGTCGTAAAAACAGGCAAAGTGCCGGCGCAGGTCGTGGTACAATGCCTCCGCCAGCTCGGGCATCCCATCCTTCTTGACGAGTGGAAACACGCCGGCCTTGATGGGCGCCACGGCCGGGTGGAAACCGAGCACGACGCGCGTCTCGCCTTCGATGGTCTCCTCGCGGTATGCATCCACCAGCAGCGTCAGCGCGACTCGGTCCGCGCCGGCGGACGTCTCGACGATGTACGGCAGGTACCGTTCGTTCGCCGGCTGGTCGAAATACTCCAGCTTCCTGCCGGAGTACTCCTGGTGCCGGCCGAGATCGAAATCACCACGGTTGTGAATGCCTTCGATCTCCTGCCACCCGAACGGAAACTGGTATTGAATGTCGAAGGCGGCGCGGGCGTAGTGGGCCAGCTCGTCAGGTCCGTGCTGATGCCACTGCAGCCTGGCCGGCGTCAGGCCGAGATCGTGGTGCCAGTTCATGCGCCACTCGCGCCAGCGCTCAAACCAGTCGGCATCGGTGCCGGGCTTCACGAAGAACTGCATTTCCATTTGCTCGAACTCGCGGGTTCGGAAGATGAAGTTGCCGGGCGTGATCTCGTTCCGGAACGCCTTGCCGATCTGCGCGATGCCGAACGGAATCTTCTGCCGCGAGCTCTGGAGCACGTTCAGATAGTTCACGTAGATACCTGCGC
>JACDDX010000228.1 GCA_013816685.1 Gemmatimonadales bacterium | reverse complement strand
AAATTTCAACATGCGGGCTTACGGCGAACGCAACGCCCAGAACTCGCCGCTCCAGGGATCGGCCGCCGATCTGATCAAGGTCGCGATGATCCGGATCCATCATGCCCTGCGCGAGCGCGGGCTTCAGGGCCGGATGCTGCTTCAGGTCCACGACGAACTGGTCTTCGAGACGCCCGCGGGTGAGGTGGATGCGCTCGGCGCGCTGGTCAGGGAGCACATGGAAGGCGTCATCCAACTGCGGGTGCCGCTGGTGGTGGATATCGGCGTCGGACCCAACTGGCTGGATGCGAAGCGGGGCTGAGCCTGCGCTCATCCCCGGTTCCGCTCCAGCAGCACCATCATCAGGATGCCGAGGAGCGCCAGCTCGGTGGTCGCGTCGTCGGTCGGGGCCAGTCGCTCGATGCGGTAGCGTCCCTCGAACAGCGCGGGCCGTTTCTCGACGCGGAGCACGCCGTCACTGCTGGCCGCGCTCGAGACGATGTACGCGGGATGGAGGAAGTAGCCGGTGAGCAGGCCGACCACGGGGATCTCGCCTATGAGACCATCGACCACCTTGAGCCAGGGATTCTCCTCCTGGATCTCGAGGGCGCGTGTCCCGTCGCGATCGATCTCGTAGTGCGCCTTCCAGAGGGAGCGCATGCCCCTCCGACGGACGGTACCGATCGGGCGGCCGTGCTGGTCTTCGATGTGGTAGCTCGCGGAAACATCGAGGATGCGGTCGGCGGCGATCCGGAAGCGCGGCGAGGTCTGCGCCTCGTCCGCGAAGATGGTGATCGCCTCCCTGAGCTTGAACGCCTTCTGCTTCACGTAGTAGAGCAGTTGCCCCGCAGCATCCTGGACCCTGATCTGCGGACTGATGGCGGGCACCTTGAAACGAAGCTCGAGCGGGAATTGCATCGGTCTCTCCGGGAGTGAGTGCGGGTCAGGTCCGTGCGACGCTGGACGACGCGCCGGTCACGCCGTCAGCGCTCGGTCGATCGGCGGCCGCCGGGCCACCAGTTCCACCGCCCGGCCAGCTGCATGAACGCGGGCACTAGCACCATGCGGATGACCGTCGCGTCCAGCAGTACCGCCACCGCGAGTCCGAATCCCAGGAGCTGAAGAATGAGCACGTCGGCAAAGGCGAAAACGCCGAACACCAGGATCATCACCAGCGCCGCCGAGGTGATCACCGAGGCCGTGGCGCGGACGCCCTCCATGGTGGCCTCTGTGTTCCGGCCGGTCCGATCGTACGCTTCCTTGATCCGGCTCAGGAGAAACACCTCGTAGTCCATGCTGAGCCCGAAGACCACCGCGAAGACGAGGACGGGCACCACGACGAAGATCGCCGATGTCGGCCCGTCCAGACCGAAGATGCGGGCGCCGATGCCACGCTGGAAGACGAGCACGATGAGGCCGAAGGTGGCCGCCACCGACAGGCTGTTCATCACGATCGCCTTGAGCGGCACCAGCACCGACCGAAACGCCACCGCGAGCATCAGCGCCGTGGCCGCGAGGATCAAACCGACCAGCAGTGGGAAGCGCTCGAGCAGGTCCTCCTGGAAATCGAGTGCAGAGGCCGAATACCCGCCCACGAAGATCGTCATGCCGCGGGTGCTTCGGAACTTCGTGTGCGCCAGCTCCCGCGCACGACCCACCAGCTCCTGCGCCGTCGTGAGCGACACCGTGTCGGCCGGAATCACGTCCAGCAGCGCCGTTCTCCGGTCGTCGCTGAGGTAGGCGTCGAGGAACGCCGGATACTCTCTCCGCGCCGCCGCAAGATCGCTGTACAGCACCGAGTAGCCGAGGAGGGACGTGCCGGGCGCGAGGTCCACCAGCCCGCGCACCTCGCGCACCCGCGGATCGGCGCGCAAGGAGTCGGACAGCATCTTTAGGCCGCGAAGCGATGCTGCCTGCACGATCGTGCGGCCCGCCGGCGCCTCCACCAGGATCCGGATCGGCAGGATGAATCCGGCCACCCCCATCTTCGACAGCGCGTCCAGCCCGTCGCCCGCCTCGGTGCCGCTCGGCCACCAGCGCCGCGATGGCAGGCCGATCCGGAGCTGGAACAGGGGAATCGCCAGCAGCAGGATCACGCTTCCGCCGAGCACCAGCGCTCGGCCCGGGTGGCGACCGAGAGCGCGGGCCCACTTCTCCCACAGTCCGGGCGCATGGTACCAGGCCAGCCGCCGGGCCAGCCCGCGGGGCCGGTCGATATTCCACCCCAAAATCGCCAGCAGCGCCGGGAGCAGCGTGGTGGAGAGCAGCACCGCGACCGTCACCACGATGAGCCCTCCCAGCCCGACGCTGCGGGTCTCGATGAGCGGGGTGAGGAGGAGCGCGCCGAATCCGACCGCCACGGTGAGTCCGGAGGTGAAGACCGCCGAGCCCGCGGTCAGCACCGTGCGCACCGCCGCTGCCGCGGGGTCCAGACCGCCGGCCATCTCTTCGCGGAACCGGGTGACGACGAGCAGCGAATAGTCGATGCCCACCCCCAGTCCGACCATCGAGATGACGTTGAGCACGAACACCCACATCGGCGTGTGTCGTGCGAGCACGCCGATCGCCGTGAGCGAAACGGCGATCGCGAGCACACCGGTGAGGAGCGGCAGCAGCGCCGCCACCAGGGCGCCGAAGGCGAGCACCAGGATGATCAGCGTGAGCGGAATGAGCTGTCGCTCGCCGCGGCGGCTGCTTTCGCCAACGAGCTTCCGCACATCGAGGTCGAGTGGCGCCCGGCCAGTGACCCGCACGGTGTAGGCCCCGCTGCCGGCGACGCTGCCGGCGGCCGCGGACGCCACCGCGCGGCGGGCAATCGTGCGGGTCGGCGCAACCCAGGCCGCGGCGCTGTCGCCATCACCGGTCTCGAGGGCGATGACGAGAAACGTCGAGCGCCGGTCCCGGCTGACAAAGGTGGTGTCCCTGGTGGAGGGGTAGGACACGACGCCGCGCACGTAGGGCTGCGCCTCGAGCGCGCGGATAAGGCTGTCGAGGACAGCCCGGGAGCTGGGTGAGTCGAACGAGCCCGGCCCATCGAGGGTCGCCGCGAAAAACTCATCGACCGGCCTGCTGAAGCGGCGGGTGAGCTGGTCCTCCGCACGGGACGCTTCCGTCGGCCGGTCGCTACCGCCGCGGATGTCGAGCAGGGCCAGCGTACCGGGTGCCCGGAGCCCGGCAAAGGCGCCGAGCACTGCCCAGACCGCGACGACGACCCATCGACCCCGCACCACCGCGTGGGCAAGACGTTCCTTTGTGGCCAGTTGAGTCTCCCTTGCTGGTGGCCGCCCATCCCGATGTCAGGGTCGCGGGTGGCCAAATGTCGGGGCGACTCGCGATATTTCCAAGAGTCATGCGCCGCGCCCTCCCGATCATCACCCTGCTGCTCCTCGTCCTGGTCGTCGCCGACCGGTTCGTCCACGCCCGGCGCGCGGACATCCGACCGGTGCACGCCCAGCACGAGAGCAGCCCGGCGACGGCGACCAGGCCCGGTCGCGCCGTGGCTGCGGCGGCGCTGTCGGCCGGAAGTCTGGATGGATCGGCGCAACCGGATGAAATGGGCGCCGGCGGAACGCTCGACCGGCTGGCCCGGCTCGCCGCACGTCGCCAGCTCGCGG
>JACDDX010000227.1 GCA_013816685.1 Gemmatimonadales bacterium | reverse complement strand
CGCTCGTTCACCTCGTCGGTGGCCTCCCCCCGCACCAGCATGCCGAAGACATGATGCGCCGGGTCGGACCACTCGGCCTCGGTCATGTCCCGCGCGTCGGGACGGAGCCAGGCCAGGTCCTTGTGCCCGTCGCTCGCACGGGGCTCGTGGCGGAAGAAGGTGCGACGACGCAGCACGGGATTGGCGGCGCGCACCGCGAGCACGGCGCGGGTGAACTTGAGCATCTGGGATTGCAGCGGCGTGAGCCGCCAATCCACCCAGGTGAGCGGACCGTCCTGACAGTAGGCGTTGTTGTTGCCGAGCTGGGTGCGGCCCAGTTCGTCGCCGTGGGAAAGCATCGGCACGCCCTGCGAGAAGGCGAGCGTCGCCATGAGATTGCGCTTGATCCGCTCGCGCATGCGCCCGATGTGCACGGCGTCGGTCGGCCCTTCGACACCCCAGTTCCGGCTCAGGTTGTGGTCGTTGCCGTCGCGGTTCGCCTCGCCGTTCGCCTCGTTGTGCTTCAGCTCATAGCTGACCAGATCCTGCAGCGTGAAGCCGTCGTGACAGGTGATGAAATTGATGCTTGCCAGCGGGGAGCGCCCGCTGGACTCGTAGATGTCGCTGCTGCCGGCGAGCCGCGACGCGACTTCGCCGATGCGGCCGGGATCCCCCCGCCAGAAATGGCGCATCGTGTCCCGATACCGGCTGTTCCACTCGCCCCACCCGTTCGGGAAACGACCGACCTGGTAGCCGTCCGGCCCCAGGTCCCACGGCTCGGCGATCAGCTTTGCGCGCGACACCACTGGATCCTGCCGGACCATGTTGAAGAACGTGGAGGACGGATTCACCCGGTCGCCGTCGCGCGCGAGGGTCGGCGCCAGATCGAAGCGGAAGCCGTCGACGTGCATCTCGCGCACCCAGTAGCGGAGACTGTCCATTACCAGTTGCAGCGTGCGCGTGTTCCGGATATCAAGTGTGTTGCCGCAGCCGCTGTAGTCGGTGTAGAACCGCGCGTCCCCGGGATCGAGCCGGTAATAGGCCGCGTTGTCGATGCCCCGGAACCCCAGGGTCGGCCCGAGATGATTCCCTTCCGCGGTGTGGTTGTACACGACGTCCACCAGGACTTCGATGCCCGCTCGATGGAACCGCTTCACCATGCTCTTGAACTCGGCGACCTGTCGGCCGAGCACGCCGGTAGTGCTGCCGGAGGCAGTGGCGTAGCGGATGTCGGGCGCGAAATATCCGATCGGGTTGTATCCCCAGTAATTCACCAGCCCCAGGTCCGCCAGCCGCCGTTCGGTGACGAAGTGGTGTACCGGCAGCAGCTCCACCGCGGTGATGCCCAGACTCAGGAGATGCTCGATGATCGGATCGGTGGCGAGGCCCAGGTAGGTGCCGCGCAGTTCCTCCGGCACGTCGGGATGCAGCATCGTCATCCCCTTGACGTGACACTCATAGATGACGGTCCGGTTCCAGGGCGTGGAGGGCGGCTGGTCATCACCCCAACTGAAGGCCGACTCCACCACCACGCACTTGGGCAGCCCGGCGGCGCTGTCGTCCGGGTTGAGCAGCAGTTCGCGCTCGCCGAGTGGCCCCGTGCCCGCATAGCCCGACTGCGCCTCGCTCCACCGGATCGTGCCGCTGATCGCCTGGGCGTAAGGGTCGACCAGCAACTTGGCCGGATTAAACCGGTGCCCCAGGGACGGCGCGTAGGGGCCGTGGACCCGGAACCCGTAGAGCTGCCCGGGACGCACGTCCGGCAGGTACGCGTGCCAGACCTGGTCAGTCCGCTCGGGCACACGGACACGCGCGGCTTCCATCGCGTCGTCCGGCCGATCGAACAGGCAGAGCTCGACGGCCGTGGCGTGCTCCGAGAAGAGGGCGAAGTTGGTGCCTTCGCCGTCCCAGGTCGCGCCCAGCGGCGCCGGCTTGCCGGGCCACACACGCGTCATGGAGTCTCCACGCGAACCAGGGCCGCGCTCAGCGCCGGGAGCCGGAGCGCGCCGGGCACGATCTCGCCGATACCGTCGCCGCCGTAGTCACGGGCTTCACTGCTGAGCACGAGTCGCCAGCAATCCGACGGACCAGGCACGAGCTGCTCCTCTTCCCCGAAGTTGAACGCCGCCATCCACCGCCGCTCGCCCGTCGTCCGCGTCAGCGTCACCCACCGTCCGGCTTCGTCGTGCACCACGGTCTCGTTGCTCGCGC
The DNA here is from genome assembly GCA_013816685.1 of Gemmatimonadales bacterium. GTDB lineage: Bacteria > Gemmatimonadota > Gemmatimonadetes > Gemmatimonadales > GWC2-71-9 > JACDDX01. Next base: position 1,409 of record JACDDX010000227.1, on the reverse strand, counting down.
CGGCCCGAAGCGACGCTTCATCCCGCCGAAGGGCGAGCAGATCGCGATAGAGGCGCCGCAGGGCCGCATGGGACGCCGCGCTCGCCCGCTCCCAGTCCACTCGCGAGGCCTCGAACGTCGCCTCGGCCTGCGGATCGGGAAGCAGTCCTTCCCAGCCGAACGCGGCGAACTCGCGGCGCCGGGCTTCCCGCACGGCCGCGATGAGCTCCGGGTCACCATGACTGACGAAGTACAGGAAGGGATTGGTCTCACCGTGCTCTTCGCCCATGAAGAGCAGCGGCACGTAGGGCGAGAGCAGCAGCACGCACGCCACGAGGCGGAGTGCGGCCGGGCTCACCAGCGCAGCCAGCCGTTCGCCGCCGGCGCGGTTGCCCACCTGATCGTGATTCTGCAGGCAGACGACGAAACGGTCGCCCGGCAGATCGGCGGCCGGTCGGCCGAAGCGTCGGCGGCGGTACGGCGAGTAGTGACCGTCGTGGACGTAGCGCTGGCCGAAGGCGCGCGCGACCGGTTCGACGCCACCGAAGTCGGCGTAGTAGCCCATCCGCTCGCCGGTGACTGCGGCGTGCACGGCGTGGTGGAAGTCGTCGGTCCACTGTGCGTCGAGGCCGTAGCCACCGGCCGTGAGCGGCCGGATCAGCCGGGGATCGTTCGCATCGCTCTCGGCGATGACGGAGACGCGGCGGCCGAGTGCGTGCGCCTGTTCGTGCACAGCCGTGCCGATTTCCTCCAGAATGTGCAGTGCGCCGAGATCCACGATCTTGTCCGCCGCGTCGAGCCTGAGCCCGTCGAGATGAAACTCGGTGATCCAGTAGCGCGCATTGTCTATCAGGTAACGGCGGACCTCGTCGCTGTCCGGGCCGTCGAGATTCCACCCCGGCCCCCAGGGCGTCGGATGCCGGACGCTGAAGTACGGACCGAATTCGCCGAGGTAGTTGCCTTCAGGGCCGAGGTGGTTGTAGACGACGTCGAGCAGCACGGCGAGACGGACTGCGTGGGCCGCGTCCACGAGACGGCAGAGACCGTCCGGACCGCTGTAGGTCGACTGGGGCGCGTAGAGCGAGACGCCGTCGTAGCCCCAGTTCCGGCTGCCGGGAAACTGGGCGACCGGCATGAGCTCGACTGCCGTGATGCCGAGCTCGGTGAGATTGCCGAGCCGCTCGATCGCGGCGTCGAAGGTGCCGCCGTCGGTGAAGGTGCCGACGTGCAGCTCGTATATGACAAGGTCGGCGGTCGCGCGCCCGGTCCAGGTGCTATCCGTCCAGCGGAACCCTGACGGATCGACGACGCGCGACGGGCCGTGCACGCCGGAGGGACGGTACCGGCTCACTGGATCGGGTCGGTCGTTCCCGTCGAGGCGATAGTAGTAATTGGAGCCCGCCGGCACGTCGGCGAGGACACCCTCATAC
>JACDDX010000226.1 GCA_013816685.1 Gemmatimonadales bacterium | reverse complement strand
CTCGGCGAGCTGCTCGACAAGATCGTGCAGCGGCTGATCGACGAGGGCTATCTCAACGTCGGCCAGGCGCCCCAGGTCCCCCAGGGTTACCAGAGCATGTTCGGCCCTGGCGGTCAGGCCCACTCGGCCGCGCAGCAGGTGCAGTTCAACCTGACCGAGAAGGGCATCGACTTCCTCGGCTACAAGACGCTCAAGAACCTGCTGGGCAGCGTCGGCAAGTCGAGCTTCGGCTCTCACGACACGCCCTATCTTGCCACCGGCGTCGAGGCCGAAGGCGTGAGCAAGGCCTACGAGTTCGGCGACGTGCTGAACATCGACGTGCCCGCGACGCTCTCCAACGCGATCGCGCGCGAAGGAATCGGCGTCCCGCTCAACATCGAGTACGCCGACCTCATGGTGAATCAGTCGGAGTACCGCTCCAGCGCGGCGACGGTGCTGATGCTCGACTGTTCCCACTCGATGATTCTCTACGGCGAGGACCGGTTCACGCCGGCCAAGAAGGTCGCGCTCGCGCTGACCCACCTGATCCGGACCCAGTTCCCCGGGGACAGTCTCCGGGTGGTGCTGTTCCACGATTCCGCGGAGGAGATTCCGTTGAGCGCGCTCGCGACGGCACAGGTGGGACCCTACCACACCAACACCGCCGAAGGGCTCAAGCTCGCGCGCCGGCTGCTGCTCGGTCAGAAGAAGGACATGCGGCAGATCATCATGATTACCGACGGCAAACCGTCCGCGCTGACGCTGCCCGACGGCCGGGTGTATGTGAACTCGATGGGGCTCGACCCGCAGATTCTCCAGGCGACCTATCGCGAGGTCTCCAACTGCCGCCGCAGCGGCATCATGATCAACACGTTCATGCTCGCGCGCGACCGGAGCCTGGTCGAGTTCGTGAAGCAGGTGGCGTCGATCTGCAAGGGCAAGGCATACTTCACCAACACGATGACGCTGGGTCAGTTCATTCTGATGGATTTCATGAAGCGGAAAACCCGGAAGGTGAGCTGACCGTGCGGGTCGCGGCGAGGGCGAGTGTCGTCCTGCTGGTCGCGGGATGCAGCCAGGTCGGCGGCGCCGCGCGCAATCCGGGCAATCCCACGCCGGTCGCCGCACCGCCCGCCACGGTGAACGCGCCGCCGAGCACGCCGGGTGGCCGAGCCCAGCCGGGAGAGCGCACGGACGACGACTCGCCGGTCCCGCTCCGCCCCTCCGAGGCGCCGCTGGTCACCATCGCCGACGTGCTCACGGCGGACAGCCTGGTGGGGCGGCGGGTGCGGGTCGGCGGACGCTGCGAGGCGGTCGGACACGGCGCGCGCGCCGGCTCCTGGACGCTTGGCGCGACGGGACAGCAGGTCGAAGTCCGCGGCCTGGTGCCCCGCCCCTGCGAGCCATCGGCAGACCTCGTCATCTTCGGGCAGGTCGAGTTCCGCAACGATGCCGGACCCGGAAGGATCCTGCTGAGACTGCCCGACTAACTACTGCCCCTGCTGCTGCGGCTGCTGGTTGGTGGTCGTGTTCTGCTGCAGTTGCGCGCTTCCGCCGGTCACCCGCTTCACCGTCCGGCCTTTCGGCAGCTGCGAGTCGCCGCCCTCGACCTCGTTGATGATCGCGAGCTGCTCGATCGGGATCGTGGACGGATATTGCGAGTTGAACTGCGACAGCGTCATGTCGCGCGGCAGCTTGATCAGCTCGACCCGCGCCGGGCGGACGTTGAGCTTGGAGGGATCGCGCAGCTCGCCGAAGCTGCTGATCGTCTGCTGAAACGCCTGGTCGTAGCCCTGGAACTTGCCCTGCGGCGCGTAGCCCATGAGCCCGTACGTCGTCCCCGCATAGGACACGAACACCACCAATCCCTGGATCGTCCCCTGCTCGGTCTGCGCCGAGAAGTAGCTCGACGCAGCGGGGAGCCCGTTGATGCTGGTGCGCGACCCTTGTCCCGCCTGAATACCCTGCTGGGAGAGGAACTGGCTCGCGGCTTGTTCCGGTGACGCGTTGCCGGCGAGACCGAGCTGCACGATCGCGTCCTTCTGCGGGCTCTGCGCCGCCACGGCCGACGGCGTGTTCTGCGCCTGCCACCCTTGCGGGAAGGTCAACTGGAACCGGCTGGCCGGATGGTAGAAGCGATTGCCCTCGAAGTAGCCCTGGCGCGGGTCCTCGCCGAAGACCAGACCCTGCACGTGGCCGAGGTACTGCTCGCGATTGATGAGCGCCCGGCCCAGGTCCTTGTGCAGGGTGTCGAGCCGCGCTTCGGTGTTCTTGATCCGGTTCCCGGGATTCGGGTGCGTGGCGAGCCACTCGGGAAGCTGACCTCCGCCGGACGATGCGCTCACCCGGTCGAGGGTCTCGAACACCGAGGCCATCTCGCGGACGTCGTAGTTCTGGTTCAGCGCGTAGCGGAAGCCGGCCAGGTCGGCCTGGTTCTCGGCATCGCGGCTGTACTTGAGGAAGAGCACCTGGAGGCCGGCGCCGGCCACCTGGCCGTACTTCGCCACCGTGGGCGACAGGATGCTGCCGAGGCCGAGGCCGAGTCCGAAGAGCTGCTGCTTGCTGATCTGCTGGACCGAATGGCGGTTGGTGACGTGCCCGATCTCGTGTCCCATGACGGTGGCGAGCTCGGCCTCGTCGTTGATGTAGGTCAGAAGGCCGCGGGTGATGTAGATGAAACCGCCCGGCAGCGCAAAGGCGTTGACCGACGCGTCGTTCACGACGTGGAATTCCCAGGGAAGCTCGGGCCGCTCGCTCGCCTTGGCCATCTTCTGCCCGAGGCCGTTCACGTAGGCCTGCAGGCCCGGGTCGTCCACGAAGCCGATGGAGGTCTGTACTTCCTGGGCCGCCTGCTTGCCCATTGAGATCTCCTGGGACTCGGAGACCAGCGAGATCTCGTTCTTGCCGGTGACGGGGTTGCGGGCGCATCCCTCACCGAGGACCAGCATCGGGACGAGAAGCAGGGCGGCTGCGGGGCGACGGATCATGGGCAACCCTCGGCGGGTGGTGAGTACCGAACCGTCCATCGAAGGTAATGACGGGCGCAACCGGCGGGCTGTGACGCCGGTCGCCTGTGCGGGAAGGGGGCGCTAAGTCGCCTGGCTGTCGGCGGCGGCGGCGATGGCGCCCGAGGTGCTGCGGAGGCGCCCGGTCCGGAGCCGCTCCCGGAAGTAAGCGATGGTGCGGACCAGTCCGTCGGCGAGCGGGATCGCGGGCTCCCAGCCCAGCCGCTCGCGGGCGCGGGTGATGTCGGGCTTCCGCTGGGTGGGGTCGTCCTGCGGCAGCGGGCGGTAGGCGATCCGCGTGGTCTCGCCCAGGATCCGGCTCACTTCCTCGGCCAGCTCCCGGATGGTGAACTCCACCGGGTTGCCGAGGTTGACGGGGTCGTGGAGCCCGTCGGTGTTCATGAGGCGGACGAGCCCGTCCACCAGATCGCTGACGTAGCAGAAGGAGCGGGTCTGGGTCCCGGTGCCATAGAGCGTCAGCTCCTGACCGCGGAGCGCCTGCACGATGAAGTTGGAGACCACCCGCCCGTCGGCCTCGAGCATCCGGGTGCCGTAGGTGTTGAAGATCCGGGCGATCCGGGTGTCCACCCGGTCCTGGCGGTGGTAGTCCATCATC
>JACDDX010000225.1 GCA_013816685.1 Gemmatimonadales bacterium | reverse complement strand
CCTGCAACAGCTTCGGGTGACCATGCGGATGGCGGTGGACGTGGCCGACGCCGCCTCGACGCCGACGTGGAGCCGGGGCTCGGAATTTCGGGAGGTGGGTGAAGCGCGGCGACGCTGACGTCGGAGCGTAGTAGCGCAGCATCCGAAGGCCGGATATCTTTGCGCCCGCCTACGCCCGACTTCCGCCATCCGGGAGCGCTTCTGGACCTGCCCACCCAGCACCGGATTCCGCTTACCTGGCTCCTCGCCAACGCGGGGGGCTCGCTCCGGTACCGCACTTACCGCGACCTCGCGCCTCCCGGGTTTGCGACGCCCGATCTGATCGAAGCCGCCCACCTCGCGGTCACCGAATCGAAGACCGCGCAGATCCTGGTCAAGAAGCAGAAGGATACCGGCATCTGGGGCGGCAACCTGCTCGGCCTCGCTGTCTCGGCGCCTCTCGGGATCAAGGATGTGGGTACGATCCCGCAGTACCGGCGGCTGATCCAGCTTGGCTGGCCCCACGCCGGCCGGCCCTTCAAACTCGCGGACCGGGTGCTCTACCGGCTGCTCTCGCGAGACGAAGATCCGTGGCTGCTGTTCGAATTCCAGAAGATCGCGAAGTCCGACCCTCCCACTGAGTTGTGGGCACGGGAGGTCATCCGTGAAGGCGCGGCCGCCGCGCTGGCGGAGGCGGGCTTCGTAGAGGATCCGCGGCTCCGGGGCGCGGCGCACAAGATCGCCAACGCCGTCTCCCAGTTCCTCCGCAGTCCCACGGCGGAGAAGCCTTTTGTGAAGGCGGGACAGTCGCTGGTACTGCATCCCGAGGCGCATCCGCCCAGCTGGTATTCCGTAGCCATGATCGCGGCCATGCCATCCATCCAGCGGGAGCGCGCGGGTTTCACGGAACGCCTCGGGCACTACCTGGCGCAGCCGGCCCCGAAAAAGAATTTCAGCATCCTGATCGGTAAGCGAACCGTGAAACCGCAGCACCTGTTGCTGGGCGATCCGATTGAATCCGACGCCAAGGGCTATCCGAAGGACCTGCCGCTCTCGCTCTATTACATCGAGCTGCTCGCGCGCATGGGCGCGCTGGCTTGGGCACCTGGGGCCACACGGGTGCTGGCCCGGCTACTCCAGGATTGTGATGAGCGGGGCGTGTGGCGGCCGAAAAATCTGCGAACCCAGCCCCGGGCGGGCAGCAAGATCACCTATCACTACTATCCGCTCCATCCCGAGTCGAAGACGGCGGAAGACCGGGAACTGGACGTCACGTTCCGGCTAGCGCTAATCGCGAAGCTGCTGGGCTGGACGCTGGATTACTCGTAGGGCCGGCGCATGTCCCGGATCGATCTCACGCATTTCGGCTTCACTCCCACCGAGAGTCTAGTCTACCAGGTGCTCCTCACCGCCGGGCCGGGAACGGGTTACGCCATCGCCCGGGCCGCGGGGCTGGCGCGCGCGAACGCGTACAGCGCCCTGGAAGGACTCGTGACCAAGGGTGGAGCGCGGGTGGAGAGTGGCCGGCCACGGCGGTATCACCCGGAAGCGCCCGCGGCGCTCGTGGCGCGGATCTCCAACGACCATGGCCAGGCGCTCGACCGACTGAGCCGGGAGCTGGACGGTGTCGCCGTGCCCGCGACGCCCACCCTCGTGGAAATCGAGTCCGGCCGCTCGGTGCTCCAGCTGATCAGCCACGATCTCACGCAGGCGTCCCGCACGGTCCTCCTGCTCGCGCCGGCCGATGCTTACCCGCTGCTTGCGCCGGCGCTCCGGCGTCCGTCCGGGGCCGGCGTCGCGTTGTCGCTCTGCGCGTCGACCCCGGCAAGCCTCGACTTCGTGGCCGTGGAAACGGTACCCGGCGGTCATTCATGGCCCGGCATGCCCATCATCGCCGTCATGGACGACCAGCGCGCCACGGTGGCGGCGCGCCAGGGCGCCGACGTGCGGGGACATTGGAGCACCGCGCCCGCGTTCGTGGCTGCGGCCCGGCTCGCCTTCGAACGCTTCCGGATGCCGGCGTGAGCGAAGCGCTCGACGAAGCGTTTCTGGCGTTGCAGCGCGCCTACCTCGCCGAGGGACCGGAGCGGCTTGCCGAGGTGCGGGAGGCGGCGGCCAGATTCTTGGCGGGAGAGCCGGAGGGAGCGTCCGCGCTCCGGATCCGCTTCCACCGGCTCGCAGGCTCCGGCGGCTCCTCCGGTTTCCCGGAGATCAGCACCGTCGCCCGTGAGATCGAACGCTGGATGGCCGAGGGGCTTTCCGCGGACTCGGAGCGGCTTACCGATGCGATCGGCCGGCTGGAGGCCGCCTTCCGGCTGGCGGGTGAAGAGATGAACGTGCCCGCGCCGTCCCGGGAGGGCTTCTCCTGGCTGGCGCTCACCGTCATGAGCGCCACGCCGCTCCGTGAGGATGTCGTTCGCGCGCTCCGCTCGGCCGGGTACACGGTTCAGATCGGCAGCCGGCACGACGATCCCGGGGTGGTGCCGGTGGGAGCGATGCCGGACCTGCTGGTCGTCGCGGCCGAAGCCGGTGAGGGGGATCCGTCGGCGATCGCTTCCACGTGGACCAGCGGCGCCGGACGTCCGGGCGCAGTCGTCCTTATCGAAACCCTCCGGGCCGTGGACCGGCTCCGCGCGACCGCCGCGGGCATTGACGGGACCTTCCCCGCGGAGTCTGCCGCGCGATTGCTGCCGAGCTACGCGCGGACGCTGGCCCGGGTCGGCCCGCCCCCGCGCGACGTGCTGCTGATCGAGTCGGACCTCGGTCGTGCCGACCTCACTGCCGTTCCACTCGAGGAGGCTGGCATCCGGGTCGCGCGCGGCCACCATGGGCAGGCGATAGTCGACCTGCTCGACCGGGAAGTGCCCGATCTGCTGCTGCTCGGCAGGCCGCTGCACGATATGGCCGTCCCAGCGCTCACCACGCAGATCCGGGCCGAGCAGCGCTACTCGCGCCTGCCGATCATCGTGGTCGGCGACGGGAGCGAGTCGGCGCATCCACATGAGCGGGCCGCTGCCGACGAGGTGGTCCCGTGGCCGATCGATGCCGATCGGCTGCTGCACTCGGTGGTCGCGAGAGCGGAGCGAGGCCGCCGGCTTCGCGAAACGGACATCCGCGACCCGATCACCGGGCTGCTCAACCGCGCGACGGTGATAAGCGAGCTGGAGCACGAGGTCGAACACCGCCGTCGGTTCGGCGGGTCGAGCGCGTTTCTCTGCTTCGACCTCCCGAGACTCGACGCGCTCGGTGCCGCCGTGGGGGCAGGGGGCATGGACCGGGTGCTCCGCCACGTGGCCACGGTGGTCCGGTCCAACGTGCGCGCCAGCGATCTGATCTGCCGGAGCGACCACGAATTCGGGTTGGTGCTGCGTGGCGGCACGCTGGAAGGCGCGGCGGTCGTGGCCGAGAAGGTTCGCCGCGTGATCGACCTGCAGCCGCTGGTGCTTCCGTCGGGTGATGCGATACCGGTTCCGATCCGGGTCGGATTCGCGACCTATCCGGCGTCGGGGCCGAAGGCGGCCGCTGTGGTGCAGAAGGCGGAGCGCCAGATGCGTGGCGAGCCGTCGGGCTCGCCCTGAGCGAGTCACCGGGGGCAACATACGACGGGGGTGGCCGGCAGCGTTTCGC
>JACDDX010000224.1 GCA_013816685.1 Gemmatimonadales bacterium | reverse complement strand
ACGTGCTGGTGCAGGATGCCGACCTGGCTGAGGCGATGGAGATGCAGTTCCGGCGCGACATCGCGCGGAGCCGGGAGGTGCGGCATCGGCTGCTCCGCGGGCCGCGTCGGATCAGCCAGGTGCTGCCGGCGGCGTTGACGCGGAGCGATCCGGAAATCGAGCCCGCGAGTCATCACCGCACGCGACGGGAGGCGGGACGGCGGGCGGCGGTGGCGGTCCGCGTGATCGCGGGCAACGCACGCCGCTCGGTCTTCGTTCCGGTCGGCGCGATCTTTCTGGTGCTCGGTCTGCTCTTCGCGGTCGTTCCCAAGGCGACCGCCTACACCTTCGCGGCGCTCTGCGCCTGGCTCGCGCTCGGCGCCGGGCGGGAGGCGTTCCGGCGACGGACCGGATGAGGGTCGGGCCGCATCCGGAGCTAGAGACCGAACTTCAGTCCGAGATCGGGTTCGGGCGACCTGCCCGGCCTCGGGGAGTTCTACCCTCAGTTCAGGCCCCTTGCCGTGCTCCGGCGCCGCCTCAGCGTGCGGCTGTCTCTTCCGTCGCCACCAGCCGGCCCTCCCGCACCACCGGTGTCCCCTCGACCATCAGCGTAGTCCCCGGAAGGAATGGAACCACGCCCGAGGCCGACGAGTTGTTCCCTCCGGCCCAGAGATTTTCTCCGACCGCCACCGTCACCATCCCGGCTGGCATCCACCCCACCATGCGGCTGTGTTCGGGGATATTCACGTCCGGGTTGATGCCGATGTCCACCGCGCCGAGTTCGTCCTTGCCGGCCAGTGCGGCATCATAGAACCGGCGAAGCCGCTCGAGTCCGGAGCGGGCCGTCATCGCGGTCAGCCGACCCTGCTTGAATTCGAGCCGCAGCCCCTCGACCACTCCGCCCTCGAAGAAGTAGCGGTCGGCCACGGCCGTCCCCTCGGCCGTGCGGGGCACCGGTGTCACGTACACCTCGCCGGCGGGAAGCCAGACCGCCGTTGAGGCTCCACCCCGACGCTCGTCTCCGGGTGAGATGACGCCGTCGCTGACCCCGACCGGACGGCCTGCGATCCGGACGCGAAGGTCGGTGCCATTGGGATGGGTGAGGCGGAGCTCCTTACCCGACGCGAGGAGTAGGCGCACCCGCTCGCCGGTTGCCTGCAGCCGCCCATAGTCGGTGTTGACGCCGCGCCAGAAGATCTCGGCGAGCCGCTCGCGATCGAGCCCGAATTGGCGCGCCGCGTCCTCAGTCGGGTAGAGCCCGTTCCCGAGCTGCACCTGCCGCACGCCACGCCGCTGCATCGTCCGGACGACCGGCTCGAAGGCCCCTTGAAGACCGTGTCGCTCTCATTCGAGGGAACCGCGATGGCCGCGGTGATGACTCCGGCCAGCCGCTCGGCGAAGCGCGGCGCCTGATTGTCGAGGTCGGTGGGGACCCGGTCATAGGAGGGCCGCGCCATCCGATCGCTATCGAGTGTGACCAGCGGATGCGCCCCGCGCCGACGCACCTCGGTCGCCAGTTCCTCGAGCAGTGTGAGATCCCGGGTGCCACCCTGAATCAGCACCAGGTCGTCCTTCCGGATCCGGGCGCTCTGTCCCACGAGCCGGTCGGCGACGGAGCGGTAATCGACCGCGTCGGACCGAGGCGAGCTGTCGCTCGTGTTCGATGCCTTCCCATGCGCGCGCATTGGGGCCGACTCGGCGGCTTTGTCGCAGCCGGCGAGCGTCCAGACCAGCATGAGCGGTGGGAACACCTGCGCGAGTCTTTTCATACGATTCTCCCGATCCGTCGCGTCCACCCGGGTGCCGTCGTTGAGGATCATCACCAACTCCTGGAGGTGCCGGCGCTCATGTTCTCCTCTGCTCGTCAGGGTACGCGCGACCACTAACGGGTGCCGCGGGTCAGGGCTGTGACCGGTGCGTGCTGCCTGAGTGACACGGATCCGATTCAGGATCTTGCGCCGGCTGTTGATCGAGGAGTCACCGGGTGCGGTGAAGTCGCTGGGCCAAATTAGCGGCGGCCCGTCAAACGCTCGTTAGATCGTCGTGAAATGGGCTCATGCTGCGTGTGTGGATGTTCGGCGGGGTGTCGGTGGCCCTTGAGGGCAGACCGGCCCGGGGCGCCGGCACGCAGCGGAAGCCGCTCGCACTCCTGGCGCTGCTCGCCGCCGCCGGTGAGCAGGGGCTCAGCCGCGACAAGCTGCTCCTGTATCTCTGGCCCGAGTGCGACGAGGAGCACGGCCGTAACACCCTCCGCCAGACCCTCCACGCCCTTCGGCGCGACCTCGGGGAGCCGTTGCTCTTCGCCGGCACGTCCGAGCTCCGGCTCGACCCCGGGTCGGCGACGAGCGACGTGGGCGATTTCCTCGCGGCGCTTGTCCGCGGCGACGCCGAGGCCGCTGCCGCCGCGTACGCGGGACCGTTCCTTTACGGCTTTCACCTGCCCGATGCGCCCGAGTTCGAGCGCTGGGCCGAGGTCACCCGGCACGACCTTGCCGGGCGCGCCCGAACCACATTCGAACAGTTGGCTGCGCAAGCGACCCGCCGCCGTGATGCGGTATCCGCCGGAGAGTGGTGGCTTCGAGCGGCATCCGTGGGCTCCCCCACTGCCACACCCTCGCACCAGACCTCCGCGCCAGCAGTCCGGTTGGCGGGCCAAATCCGAGTGGCGGCTACCGGAGTGGCGCTCGCGGTAACTGCGGCCGTCGTCTTTCCGCTGCTGTGGGACGGCATCTCGGGCGCAATGGGTGTGAGCCGGACGACGCTTGATCCGGCGCTCCTTGCCGTGGCGCCGTTCGAGGTGTTCGACCCAGCGCTCGCCGTGTGGCAGGAAGGACTGGTGGATCTTCTCGCCCGCGACCTCGACGGCCTCGGGCGACTGCACACCGTCTCTCCCAGCGTTGTGCTTCGCCGCTGGCAAGGATCGCCCGACCCCGAATCGGCTAGCCGGCTGGGCCGCGCGACCGGCGCGCGCCTCGTGCTCTTCGGCAGTCTCCTCGGCACCGGCGGCGATTCGGTGCGCCTCGCGGGAACCCTGATCGACGCGGCGACCGGCGGCGTCATCGCCGACCTCGAGCGGCGAGACCAGGCGGCGCGCATCGATCGGCTCACCGATTCGGTCACCCTCGCGGTGCTGCACGCGCTCGACCCCGCGCTCTCCGCCGGAGCTCGACCGGGCGGCGGCCTCCGCTCCGTGTCGCTCGAGTCGCTCAAGCTCTTCCTGCGCGAAGAGCAGTTTTTCCGGCAGACTCGCTGGGACTCGGCCCGCGCCTACTACGAGCGGGCCACCGCGCGCGACCCGTCGTTCGCGCTCGCCTACCGCCGGCTCGGCGGCGTCCTGTCCTGGTCCCGGGTGAGCTACGACTCCCTGGCCTCCTCCTACCTGCTGCGGGCCGGGTCGCTCAATCACGGCCTCGGGGCACGCGACAGCGTGCTCCTCCGCGCCGACTCACTCACCGCGGCCGTCAATATCACCGCCGACGAATTGACCTCGTGGAATCTCAGCCGCGAGCTGCTCCGCACCGTGCGGGAAGCCACGCTACTGCACTCGAACGATCCCGAGGCGTGGTTCGCGATGGGCGAGAGCGGCTATCACACCGGCGCGGGCCCGCTCCTGACCGTACCCGAAAGCGAGGTGCTC
>JACDDX010000223.1 GCA_013816685.1 Gemmatimonadales bacterium | reverse complement strand
CGTCGCCCCGCGCGTGCGCCGGACCGAGGTGAACGGCGTGGACGTCCTCTCCGTCGAAGGCGAAGGCGATCACCTGCGAGAAGGCGATGTCCGGCTGGAGCCCCTTGGCCGGCCCGCGGCTCACCGATCCGAGCGCCGCCCGGACGGCGGGCGAGGGTGACGGGAACTGCTGGTCCATCAGCATGACGCCATCCGGGCCGGTGAGGGCCAGGCTGTTGCCGCCGGGCCCCGTGAGGAGGTAGAGGTGTGCGGCGAGCGGCGTGATGCGGACCGGCTCGCCCTGCTGGGCCCGGAGCGACGCGAGGGGGAGCGCCGAGGCGAGCAGGACGCCGAGCACGAGCGTGCCAGCGATGCGAGTCAACATGAGCTCTGGGACAGAGGGGGCCGAGCGGCGAGCCGACAACTTAGCGGCTCACTGAGCCCATCGCTGTAGTGTTGAGCTTCGGCCCCTTCGCGGCGCTGCTGCGCCGCCAGGGTGACAATCCTGTAGAGAGCTCCGCTCCAGGAGGCGCTCGACCAGATCCGGCTCCGCTACGGTCGGCGCGCCCTGCTCGGCGGCATGGAGCACGTCCCCGCGGCCGCTACCACCTGACCACGAGCTTCCCGAAGTTCTCGTTCGCCTCCATCACCCGATGCGCCTCGGCCAGCTCTGCCATCGGATACGATCGCTCGAGCACCGGGCGGAGCGGCGCGTCCTGATCTACCCGCCGGTCGAAGAGCGGGAGCATGCGCTCGCTGAACTCGCGCGCGACCGCGGCACGCTCCTCGTGACTGCGGCTCCGCATCGCGGTGCCGATGATCTCGAGCCGCTTCTTGATGATCGGCGCCAGATCCGCCGCGGTGCGGCTGCCGGCGAGAAAACCGATGATGACCAGTCGCCCGCGCGGCGCGAGCACCGCGAGATGATCGTCCAGCGCGGGACCGCCCAGCGGATCAATGACGACGTCCACCAGCTCGTGGAGCGCCTCGCGGAAACCGCCGCGGCTGGTATCGATGCCCGTGTCCACGCCGTACACCATCGAGCGCGCCAGCTTACCGGCGCTCCGCGAGGTGCCGATGACGGTGGCACCGAGGTGCTTCGCGATCTGCGCCGCCGCCGTGCCGACCCCGCTGCCGACGGCGTGGATCAGCACCCGCTCCCCAGCGACGAGACGGCCGCGGGTCACCAGCGCGTCATACGCCGTGAGAAAGACTTCCGGTACGGCGGCGGCTTCCTCATACGACATTCCGTCCGGAATCGCCATCGCCTCGTCCGCGTGCGTCACCAGCAGCTCGGCCATCGCGCCGCCGCCGACGAGGCCCATGACCCGGTCGCCGATGGACCACCGCGAGCGGCCGCGCACCGCCTCCACCTCGCCAGCGTACTCCAGACCGGGGATGTCGGCCGGCCAGCCGGTCGGCGCGGGATAGTGGCCCCTCCGCTGCAGCAGGTCGGCGCGGTTGACGCCGGCGGCATGCACTCGCACGCGGATGAAGCCAGGACGCACTTCGGGCCGGGGCACATCGCCCAGGGCGATGACCTCGGGGCCACCGGCGGCGCTGTAGATCACCGCGCGCATGCGAGTCGCCCGCCACAGCCCCTCAATACATGAACTCTTCGCGCACGATCTTTCCGTCCTTGACCGTGTAGAGCGCCACCTCCTCCATCTGCATGCGCTTCCCGCCGCCCGGCCCCATCTTCGGCGTCACGTCGTACTGGAACAGCACCGCGAAACGATCCCCCAGGGTAAAGGGGCCCTTGGCGGTAGCGGAGTGGATCTCGTGATTCTGTACCCACCATTCGCCCTTTCGCCGGATGGCCTCCATCCCCTTCGTTTCCGCGGGCATGCCCGGTGGCGAGGAGGCCTCGGTGCTGACGATGTCGGAGCTGTAGAGCGTGTCGTGGGCCTCGTCATTCTTGCCTGCGCGGCAGAGGTCCACCAGCCGCTGGGCGATCTGTTTCGTGTCCATGAGGTTGTCCTCCCGTTGTTGAGTCGCGCCGCTTGACAGCGGACAATCTAGCGCGCGGCGCGCGATCAGCGATCCACGAACGCCATCATCTCGTCGCCGTAACGCGGCCCGGACGCGGCGCCGGGCGGGAGCGCGGAGTCCAGGCGTTCCATTTCCGCCGGGCTCAGCTCGAGGTCGGCCGCCACGACGTTCTCCTCGAGGTACTTTCGCCGCTTGGTGCCCGGTATCGGCACGACGTCATCACCCTGATGCAGCAGCCAGGCAAGTGCCACCTGGCCGGGCGTCGCGCCCCGCTGCTTCGCCAGCTCCTGCACTACCGCGGCCGCCCGCAGGTTGGCGTCGAAGTGCTCGCCCTGAAACCGCGGATCGCCCCGGCGGAAATCTCCCTCCGGATACTCCTCGGCCCGCTTTGCGGTGCCGGTGAGAAAGCCGCGACCGAGCGGGCTGAACGGCACCAGGCCGATGCCCAGTTCTCTGAGCACGGGAATCACGTCGCTCTCGAGATTCCGCTCCCAGAGCGAGTATTCGCTCTGGAGCGCCGCGATCGGGTGCACCACGTGCGCGCGGCGAAGCGTCGCCGCCCCGGCTTCCGAGAGCCCGAGGAAGCGCACCTTCCCTTGGTCCACGAGCTTCGCCATCGCGCCGACCGTGTCTTCGATCGGCACCGCCGGATCGACCCGGTGCTGATAGAGCAGGTCGATGTGATCGGTGCCGAGCCGGCGGAGCGAGCCCTCCGCGGCCTCGCGCACGTGCTCCGGCCGGCTGTCGAGTCCCATGCGCTCGCCCTGGCCGATCTTCCAACCGAACTTGGTGGCGATGATCGCGCGGTCCCGTTTGCCCTGGAGCGCTCGGCCGAGCAGCTCCTCGTTGGCGAACGGGCCGTACACCTCGGCGGTGTCGAAGAAGGTCACGCCCAGCTCGAGCGCACGGTCGATCGTGGCCAGTGACTCGCGCTCGTCGCGTTCGCCGGGCGTTCCGTACGACTGGCTCATCCCCATGCAGCCGAGTCCCAGGGCGGAGACTTCGAGCCCGCGGGTGCCCAGCTTTCGGGTCGTCAGCATTACCGTTGCTCCATCTGATGCGGGTGAATGAGAAATGTACGCGCCAGTCGGCCGAGTCCGCCGGGAGAGGCAATCGTAGAATGAGCCTCAGACGAGCCGTATCACCTCGCGCCCTGTCGCGGATGCGACGCGAGTCGCGAGATCGTCGGACAACGGTGGCACCCGGTGGCGCTCGAACTGGTGACGCCGGCCGAGAACGGTGGCACGCCCCCGACTGATCGCCGAGCTCTTCGAGGCCTATCCCGGGTTACCGTTCATTCTCGTGGGCGACGGTGCACAGGAAGATCCCGAAATTTACGCCGAGATGGTCGACCCTCGCGGCCGCGCGGCATGCGGCCGAGCACGGGTGGATCGGGAGCGACGCGCTGGCTGAGATCGGCGCGGAGAAACGCGACGACGAGCACGGGCCCACCAAGGTGGACGCGCCCGGAGCGGAGCCCATGGCGTCGAGGCCGACGATTGTCGTGGACGAGTCCGGTGCTGCGCCGTGACCGCTGGGCTGCCAGCCATCGCCTTTCGATCCCTGACGCGCGCGGACCTGCCGCTGCTGCACGAGTGGCTCACGCGCCCGCACGTCGCCGAGTGGTGGGGCACCACGCCTTCCCGCGCC
>JACDDX010000222.1 GCA_013816685.1 Gemmatimonadales bacterium | reverse complement strand
CCCGGGGGCAGTGCCCGAGCAGGCGCCGCGCCGTCGCCGGCCGGCCGGTGGCGCGCCGCGCTCGAACTGGCCGGTGCCCGGCTCCCGTTCGGGATCACGGTGAACGGAACCGCGCAACGCCTCCGCGGTCGCCTTTGCAACGGCGACGAGTGCCAGCCGTTCTCGCGCGTACGGCTGACCGGCGACAGTCTGACGCTGGAGATCGCCGATTACGCGGCGACGATCTCGGCCGCCTGGGCGGGCGATTCGCTCGTCGGCACCTATCGCAACGTGGGGAATCGCGGCCCCCGGATGATACCGTTCCACGCCGCGCGAGGCCGGTGGCCCGTCGTTGCCGGCTCACCGGCGCTGCTGGGCCGGTGGGACGCGAACTACTTCAGCGACTTCGGCACGACCCCGCGCGTGTTCACGTTCCGCAACGGGCCCGCCGGTCTCGAAGGCACCATCATCTCCAACACCGGCGACTACGGTCATTTCTCCGGGACGATGACGCGGGACAGCTTCACGCTCGCGCACTTCGACGGGTCGTTTGTCTACCTCCTCACCGGCCGGCTGACGGGCGATACGCTCCGGGGCGTCTTCCACGCGGGCCCCCGGACGCAGACTCCGTGGCTGGCCGTACGCAGTCGCGGCCAGCCGCATCTCAGTCTGCCTGGCAGGATCACCCGCGCCGATACGGCCGAGCCGTTCCGCTTTAGCTTTCCCGATCTCGAGGGCCGGGTCGTCACCAATCGCGATCCCCGCTTCGCTGGCAAGGTCGTGCTGGTGGATGTGTTCGGCACCTGGTGCCCCACCTGTCACGACGCGGCACCCGTACTGGCGCGGCTCGACCGGAAATACCGGTCACGCGGACTGGCCATCGTCGGGCTGGCGTACGAAGTCACCGGCGACACGGCGACCGATGCGCGGCAGGTGCGGCGCTACGCGCGCAAGTATGGATTGCGCTTTCCGCTGCTTCTCGCCGGCGTCAACGACACCGAGGCAGCCGCGGCAACGCTGCCGCAGCTCCAGGGGTTCACTGCCTTTCCCACCACGGTGTTCCTCGGTCGCGACGGGCGGGTGCGCCTGGTCCACGCCGGGTTCTACGGTCCGGCGACGGGCGTCCAGCACGAACGGCTGGTGCGGGAGTTCGAGGCGGAGATCGAGCGGCTGCTCCGGGAGCGCGACCCTACCGGCTGAGGCACGTTGGACGTGGCCCGCGGCTCTGGTCACCGCCACCTGCCTCGCGTACCTTCTGTCACCCAATTCATCTTCCGAGAGGTCCGCGATGGCAGGGCTGCTGTCCAGAGAGCGAATCGTCGCGCGACCGGGGTTCAACCGTTGGCTGGTGCCGCCTGCGGCACTCGCGATTCACCTCTGCATCGGCCAAGCCTACGCCTTCAGCGTGTTCAAGCTGCCGCTGACCAAGGTCCTTGGCATCACCGACTCGGTTCCCCGCGACTGGTCGCAGCCGCAGCTCGCCTGGATCTTCACCATCGCCATCGTGTTTCTGGGTCTGTCGGCCGCCACCTGGGGCAAGTGGCTCGAGCGGGTCGGCCCCCGCAAGAGCGGCGTCGTCGCGGCGGTCTGCTGGGCTTCGGGCTTTCTCATCTCCGCGCTTGGCGTGAAGACGCACCAGATCTGGCTCCTGTACATCGGATACGGCGTCGTCGGCGGCTGCGGACTCGGCCTCGGGTACATCACACCGGTATCCACCCTCATCAAGTGGTTTCCCGACCGCCGCGGGCTCGCGACCGGAATGGCCATCATGGGCTTCGGCGGCGGCGCCATGATCGCGAGCCCGCTCTCGCAGCTCCTCATGGAGCACTACAAGTCCGCCACCTCGGTCGGGGTCGCGGAGACGTTCGTCACGCTGGGGCTCATCTATCTGGTCGCGATGCTGTGCGGCGCATTGGGGTTCCGGGTGCCGCCACCCGACTGGAAACCAGCCGGCTGGACCGCACCGGTGAAGACCAGCGCGCTCATCACCCGGAGTCAGGTGCACGTGAGCACCGCCGTCCGGACGCCGCAGTTCTGGCTGCTCTGGGCCGTCCTCTTCCTGAACGTGACGGCGGGGATCGGCATCCTGGAGCAGGCCTCGCCCATGATCCAGGAGATCTTCGGCGGCCGTCTCATCGGCGTCGCGGCGCACCTGCGGGATCTGTCGGAAGACCAGAAGCGACAGGTCGCCACCATCGCGTCCGGCTTCGTCGGGCTGCTCAGCCTGTTCAACATGGCGGGCCGCTTCGGCTGGTCGTCGGCGTCGGACCGGATCGGACGGAAGCGGACGTACGGGATTTTCTTTTCGATCGGCGCGGTACTGTACTTCCTGATTCCCGTGGCTGGTCACCTGGGCAGCGTCCCGCTCTTCGTGGCTGCCTGCACGATCGTGCTCACGATGTACGGCGGCGGCTTCGCGACCATCCCGGCGTATCTCTCCGACATGTTCGGTACTCAGTTCGTGGGCGCGATTCACGGGCGGCTGCTCACCGCCTGGTCGTGCGCGGGTGTCGCAGGCCCGGTCCTGGTGAACTACATCCGCGATTATCAGATCTCGCAGGGGGTCGACCCCTCGCGGTCCTATGATTTCACGATGCACCTGATGGCCGCACTGCTCGCGGTGGGATTCGTCTGCAACCTCCTCGTCCGGGCGGTCGACTCGCGCTACCACATGGGCGCGGACGAACTGGCAGCCGAGCGTGCGACGACCGCCGGCGCCCGGCTGCAGAAGGCGTGACCGCATTGCATAATTTTCGCCTGCCGCGAATATTGTTGCGCCGTGGGGCATCGGGGACCGGAGGAGTGAGCGTGCCGGAGAGTGATTCGCCCGCGCCGGGCAACTGGGCGCTGGTGGTGGTCGCGTGGCTCCTGGTCTCGCTGCCGCTCCTGTGGGGCGTGTGGTCGACCATGAAGAAGGCGGCGCTCCTGTTCCGGTAACCGGGCAGCGGCGAGGGCTGAAGCGCACGCAATCAATTGCACCGTATGAAGTTGGGGATAGGCGCCAACTTACCTGGCTTCGGACGACAGGCCTACAGGGCTTGACGGGCGGAAAGCGTAAGCGAGATTGTTACGCGTCGTAACGACTTAGCTGCCGTTTCTGATCATCTACGCCAGATTGCTGCACCGGCGCGCGGTGCCGATCGACGACCGCACTGCTTGTCCCGCGCCGGGTCTCAGAAGGTGACAGCGCCAAACCGATTCGAGTCCTTTGGAAGGAGCGGCATGAGCAGCAAGTCCCGCGGGTGGACTCCAGCTTTGCGCCTCGGCAGCCGAGTCGCCGCATCGCGCCGCAGCCGTCACGGGTTCGATCCGAGGATGAACGTGGTCGTTGAGTTCGGCCAGCCGGAGAATCCCGGCTCGGCGGCAATGAACAATTGAGGTGTCCGGTCGGCCGGCAGCGATCCCTGCGAAGGGGGTCCCTGCCGGCCGATTGGTTTCCGGGAGGTGAACAACGCGCTGACAAGGTCCGAGTGATTCATCGCGCAGCACGGCGCTGCGTAGCATGCCGCGGTGATGTATGGCGCGGCGCGGCAGGACGCGCAGGACTGTTGGTGCAGGCTGTCGTCCCGAGGTCTGGATTCGTCGCAGGACTTCACACTCTGAGGGAGATGCACCTATGAAGCGAGTCGGGTTGTTGTGCATGGGCTTGGCGCTGGG
>JACDDX010000221.1 GCA_013816685.1 Gemmatimonadales bacterium | reverse complement strand
GGGGCGAAGTCGCCAACTATAGTGCGGCGTGGCAGGAAAGCAAAAACCGGCCGGGGGACGAACCCCCGACCGGCCTCTGCTTACCGCACCCGTAGTTAGCGCGCGATCTTGGCGACGTTCTCCGCGGCCGGGCCTTTGGCGCCCTGAACCATGTCGAACTCGACCCGCTCACCCTCGGCCAGGCTCTTGAAGCCCTGACCCTGAATCGCCGAATGATGCACGAAGCAATCCTTCTGGCCATTCTCGGGAGTGATGAAGCCGAAGCCCTTCGCGTCGTTGAACCACTTCACGGTGCCGGTAGTACGCATTGTCGAACTCCTGATGCTGTTGTGTAATCGGAGCTCGGCAGAACCGGACGAACCGACTACGTGATAGTCGTGAGTGCGTCAGCAACGCATACACGACGGGAATGCGACCCACAGATCCTTCGGAACCACAAAAAAGACCCCTCGCGATTTTCCCGGGGGCCTGCTCCTCCGTAGAACCGCCTCCACTCACCTGACTACAAACAACAGCGGTGTCGAGGGCGTGTGTCGCAGTTCACAAAATACCCGGTCAGCTCCAAATTCTCAAGGGGCCGCGAAGGACGAACATTCCGGGCGGGGCCCGGGAGTCCTGAAGATTTCGGTTTACACGGGGGGAACATCTGTCTATTGTGACTCTCGAGCGCCCTGGCGCTCCGGCCCCACCCTTACCACCGCGCTCGAGGTGATCATGAGAGTTACGACGCTCGCATTCACAGGGGCGGTACTCGTCGCCCATCTCGCCGCCCCGCCCCGATCGGCTGCACAACGCATCGAGGCCGGCGGCTTCGTCACCGCCGCCTACTTCGACCGGAGCCTCGGGTTCCAGCAGGCCAAGGGCGGCGTTGGCGGGCACCTCGGCTTCTTCGTGACGCCGGGTATCGAGATCGAAGGAGAAGGTTCGTGGGTGCCGACCGAGGGTCGTAACGGACTCGAAGTGAAATACGTCCCGCTCCGTGCGCGGCTGCTGTTCAACATCCCCTCTGGAGAGCACGTCGCCTTCCTGCTCGGCGGCGGGTACGTGCACAACGAATATCGTGGCGATGCCGACGGCTCGGATGACGGCGCCACCGCGTTCGCCGGCCTGCGACTCGGCGTCCGGGGTCTGCCCTCCATCCGGCTGGGGAGTTACCTCGACTACATCCCGAACCCGACCAACGGCGTCGGCGACAACATCAACTGGGGACTGCAGGCCGGGCTGAGCTTCCTGTTCGGCCGCAGGAACGGCAGCGAGGGGCGCGGCGAGACGAAGGCGCGGCCGGTCTCCGACTCTGCGGCGCAGGCCGAATCGATGGCGATGGCCGCCGCCGAAACGGCGCGACGGGATTCCCTGGCGCGGGCGCAGGCCGAGGCAGCAAAGGCCCAGGCCCAGCGTGACAGCCTGGCCAACGCGGCGCGCGACAGCACCCGGAAGGTCGAAGAGGCCGCCAAGGCGCGCGAGCAGGCGCTCCGCGACAGTCTCACCTCCGCGGCGCGTGACGACAGTCTCCGGACCACGGCGCTCCGCGACAGCCTCCGCGTCACCCGGGGTCGGGCCCAGCGTGCGGCGCTCGAAGACAGTCTCGCCCGCGTGGCACTGCGCGACAGCCTCCGTTACCTCGTCTCGGAGCGCGAGACGCGGGTCACCCTGCGGGGCGTGAACTTCCAGACCGGCAAGGCGGTGCTGCTGGAAACTTCAAAGGCGATTCTGCAGGACGTGGCCAGCTCGCTGGTGGCGAACCCGGCCGTGCGGGTCGAAGTCGCGGGCCACACTGACAATACCGGCAGCCGCGCGGTGAATGACCGGCTGTCGAAGGAACGGGCCGAGGCGGTGCAGACCTTCCTGATCGAGAACGGGGTCGCCGCGGACCGGATGGAAGTGCACGGCTACGCGTGGGATCAACCGGTGGCAAGCAACAAGACCAAGGCCGGACGCGCGCAGAACCGGCGCGTGGAGCTGCGCCGGGTCGACTGACCTGTTCCTGGAGGCTTGCGGGGGTCAGCTTCGCGGCTGGCCCCCGGCGAGCCGCCGAACCAGGCAATACAGAAATTCCTGCCTGTCCTAGACAGACTTCACCAGCAGCCGCTCGTCCCGTCCGTGCCACCTCCCCTCCGAACAGCTCCGACTGAACCGACCATCATCGCTCCTACTCTGCGGGTGTGAGCGGCGCCACAGCAGCGGGGCCGCCAGCGCCGCACCTTAATCTCGTAAGTGATTCACACACAATGACTTATGTGGACAGTTTGTGGAAGAACACCGTGGAAATGTGGACAACCGTCGTACAGGACTGTCCGCTGCGACGCAGCCATGCGCCTCCACCGCAGCCAGTGACTGGCGACCGCAGGTTCTCCACGGAGCCCTGCACATCGTGTGGTAAGACTCCATCCCGGAGCCGCTGGTGCGGCTCCCGCGAACGAAGGGGGCCGGCATGGCTGGACGCGCGATCTGGAGTGGAGTGATCAGCTTCGGGATGGTTCATATCCCTGTCAAGCTGTTCGGGGCGACTCACAGCAAGGATCTATCGTTCAATCTGATTCACACCAGCTGCGGGACGAAGCTTCAGCAGAAGCGCTGGTGTCCGACCGACGAGGTGGAAGTCCCCTGGTCGGAGGTCGCGCGCGGCTACCAGTACGCCAAGGGTGAGTATGTGACCTTGACCGATGAGGACTTCGAGCAGCTTCCACTTCCCAGCAAGCACACGATCGAGCTCACGGCGTTCGTGGAAAGGGTCGAGATCGACCCGGTTTTCTACGAGAAAAGCTACTTCCTCACACCTGATGCGTCAGCGGAAAAGGCCTACGCGCTGCTGCTGACCTCGCTGGACGAAGAAGGACTGACGGCACTCGCCACCATCACCATACGAAAGAAGGAGCAGCTCTGCGCGCTGCGGCCCCACGGCGGCACCCTGATGCTGGAGACGCTCTTCTACCCGGACGAAGTGCAGCTCGAACGGGAAGTCGATCTCTCCAAGGTGAAGCTGGCCGAACGAGAGCTGCAGATGGCGCGAGCGCTGATCGAGGTGCTCCGGAAGCCGTTCCGCCCCGAGGACTACCAGGACCATTACCGCGAGGCGCTCGGCACGCTGATCGAAGCCAAGCTCGACGGCAAACAGGTCGTGACCTCTCCCCCGCCACGCGACACCAAGGTCATCAATCTCGCCGACGCCCTGGCGCGCAGCATCGCGGTGGCGCGGAAGAGCGGGAAGCAGACGACCCGGAAGGCGGCGGCGCACGCGGCCACCAAGCCGAGTCCTGCCGACGGCAAGCCCCGGCGCGCGGCCCGTGCACCGGAGAAAGCGCCGGCCCGGTCCGCTCGGCGTGCCACCCGGAAGGTCGGGTGACGGAGCCCGCGGTCGCGGCCGTCCTGGCGCAGCTCGACGATCCCGGCGAGAAGCTCACGCTGGCGGTGGGTCGGGAGAAGGTGCCGGTGACCAGTCTCGACAAGGCGCTCTGGCCGGCGCGGGGCCGAACGCCCGCGTACACCAAGCGCGACCTGCTCCGCTACCTCGCGGGGGCGTCGCCGGCGCTGCTGCGACACCTGGCCGACCGGCCGGTGTTTGTCACCCGCTGGCCCGACGGCATCACCGGCCAGAGCTTCTATCAGAAGGTGTGGGACAAGGCGCCGAACTTCGTGCG
>JACDDX010000220.1 GCA_013816685.1 Gemmatimonadales bacterium | reverse complement strand
GACGAGCCGACCTTCGATTTCGGGCCAGACTGTGCCGAAGAAGGTTCCGTCGGCCGCGACCGGGCGGGCCAGCGCGAGGCCCTGCTCCAGCCCGGCCTGGTAGTCGTCGGCCCCAAAGGCGGGCGCAATATGCACCAGTCCGGATCCGTCGTCCGCGGTGACGAAGCCACCGGCGATGACGAGGCGGGAGGCACGATCGGTCGGCAGCGGCACGACCTCGAGCGGGCGACGGTAGCGAAGCCCGAGCAGCTCGCGACCCGGGAACGTGCGGCTGACGCCCAGCTCGGCGAAGCTCGGCGCCCCCCGGGCGGCGCTGCTCGGGAGCGACCCACGCGAGGTGGCGAGGATCAGGGTCCGCTCGCCGACGCGGTATTCGCCGTACTCGAGCTCGGGATGCACCGCCACTGCGACGTTCGAGAGCAGGGTCCACGGCGTCGTGGTCCACACCAGCAGCTCGCGGCCGCTGCTGTCCTCCAGCGGGAAGGTCAGGTAGACGGAGTTGGTCGTAACGTCCTCATACCCCTGGGCCAGCTCGTGGCTCGACAGCACCGTGCCGCAGCGCGGGCAGTAGGGCAGCACCCGGTGTCCGCGGGTAAGCAGGTCGCGCGCGTGCAGACGATGCAGCAGCCACCACACACTCTCGACGTACTCGTTGCTGCAGGTGACGTAGGGATGCTCGTAGTCCAGCCAGTAGCCGATGCGGTCGGACAGGGATTCCCACTCCGCCTGATAGCGGAACACGCTGGTGCGGGCGCGGCGATTGAACTCCGCGACGCCGAACCGTTCAATCTCTTTCTTACCGTTGAGCTTGAGCTCCTTCTCGACTTCGATCTCGACCGGGAGGCCGTGGGTGTCCCACCCGGCGATCCGGGTGACTTCGCGCCCCTGCATGGCGCGGAAGCGGCACACCAGATCCTTGATCGTTCGCGCGAAGACATGATGAATCCCGGGCCGGCCGTTCGCGGTCGGCGGACCCTCGTAGAACACGAACGGTTCCCCGCCCCGTCCCGCCTCGAGGGTACGACGGAACAACCCTTCCTCCTTCCACAGCGCGAGCTGCCGCTGCTCCAGCTGGTCGAGGGTGCCGTCCGGCCAGGAGGGAAAGCGCGAGGACGCCACTAACCGATCCGCTCCACCAGTCGGCCGATGAGTCGCGTGAGCGACGGCTCCGCACGTCCGGCCGTGGCGATGATGCGGCCGATGTCCGCTGGCTCGAGCGCGTCGGGCAGGCATTGATCGGTGATAATCGAGAATCCCACGGTTCGCATGCCTTCGTGCACCGCCACGATGACCTCGGGAACGGTGGACATGCCGACGACATCGGCTCCCATCGCGCGCAGCATGCGATACTCGGCCCGGGTCTCGAGATTGGGTCCGCTGACCGCCACATACACGCCTTCGCGCAGCACGATCCCGAGCTCCAGGGCGGCGGCGCGCGCCTCGGCGGCGAGCGCCGCGTCGAACGGGGCGGACATATCGGGGAAGCGTGGGCCCCGTCGCTCGTCGTTCGCCCCGATCAGCGGGTTGTCCCCGAGCAGGTTGATGAGATCGCTCAGCAGCACCAGATCGCCCGGGGCCCAGAGCGGGTGCATGCCGCCACAGGCGTTGGACACGATGAGTGTTGTCGCGCCCAGGGCGTGCATGACCCGCACGGGAAAGGTCACCTGCGCGAGGTCGTAGCCTTCGTAGCGGTGGAAGCGCCCCTGCATCGCCACGACGGGGCGGCCCCCGAGCCCTCCGAGCAGCAGCCGGCCCGCGTGGGTCTCCACCGTCGACAGCGGAAAGCCGGGGATCGCCTCATAGGGCACGGCCGCATCCACGTCGATCTCGTCGGCGAGGCCACCCAGGCCAGTGCCGAGGACGATGGCCACGCCTGGCACCAGGGCGCAGCGCTCGCGCACCGCGGCGGCGGCGGCCTCGACCCGATCGTGCAGTCCCCGCACGACGGCGCTCAACGGGGACGCTCGCCGAAGAGCAGTGTGCCGATCCGGATTATCGTGGCTCCTTCCTCGACTGCAGCCGGGAAATCGCCGGACATACCCATTGAAAGCTCCGGAAGCTGGTACCCCTGCTGCACTGCACGGTCCCGCACGCCGCGCAGCCGCTGGAAGGCGCGGCGCTGTTCGCGCTCGTCGTCGGTGTATGCACTCATGGTCATGAGGCCGCGCACCTCGAGCCGGAGACAGTCGCGCACGCGGTCCAGTAACGCGATGACGCCGTCGGGCTCGACGCCGCCCTTCTGCGGCTCGCCGCTGCAGTTGACCTGCAGCAGCACCGGCTGGCGCTCGCCATCCGGCATGCGCCGGTCGAGGTCGCGTGCCAAGTCCTCCCGATCCACCGAGTGGATCAGCGCAAACCGTCCCACGGCGTGGCGCGCCTTGTTGCGCTGGAGCGTACCGATGAGATGCCAGGCGACCGGCGCCTCAGCCGCGCGCTCCTGCTTCTGCAGCGCCTCCTGCACGCGGTTCTCACCCACGTCACGGAGGCCGGCCGCCGCGGCGGCTCGTACCGCGTCGGGCCCGAAAGTCTTGGTGACCGCGACGACCGTGACCGGATGGGACCATCCGGCGCGCTCCTGTCGCGCGGCGACTGTCTCCTGTATCTGCCTCAACCGGTCGCCGAGGCCAGGGAATTCCATAGCCACGAAATTTACCCGAAGACCGGCCCGTGTTGTAGGGTACGAGGAGCGAGCTTACGGGGCGGCGGCGGCGGTGGGACCCTCGAGTCGGAGCCGGGTCAGGGCGGCGCGAAGGTCGGCGTTGGGGGAGAGCGCGATGGCGTGGTCGAGAGCACGGGCCATCGCCGAGCTGTCGCCGCGGTCCGCAGCGGCGTACCCCAGTTGCGTGAAGGGCAGCGACAGACTGGCCGCGATGCTCGCGCTGGTCGTCTCCAGATGCTCGGCACCATCCTGCAGCAGCCCCGCATAGCGATAGGTGCGATACACCAGGCGCTCGGTCGCGGCGAGGTCGAGCGGCGCGGTGGAGATGCGGCGGAAGTCGAGGCCGGGCGCGGTGCTGTCAGGCCGGGTCGTGCCCAGCTCGAAGCCGAGGCCCCGTTGCACGACGTAGTCGCCAAGGCCGCCGAACTCGCGTCCCGCGGTGATGCCCCAGATGACCGGGCGGCGCCCGACGTTGTGCTGGATCACGTTGAGCATGAGGATGTCGTTGGGATACAGCACCGTGCCGGCCTTGAGCCGCCGCCGCACCGGACCGAGCGCCACCGACTGGGTCTCCCGCACGACAAATCCGCTGAGCGCCGTCTGGATGGCGCTGTCGCTCATGGTGTGGAGTGGCCAGTCGGGGCGGCGCGTCATGCGTGAGCGCCAGACCTCGGGCAGCGCCGCTGTATCGAGCGGTCGCACCGGATTGTCGCGAAGCTGGCGCATGTACCAGTCGGTGTTGCCGAGCGCGAGGCACACCACGGTCACGTCCCGGCGGATCCCGGCGACCTCCTGCGCCCACCAGAGCGGAAAGGTGTCGTTGTCGCCGTAGGTGAAGAGGACCCCGTAGGGCGGAGCGCTGTTGAGAAGATCGTAGGCGAAGTCGGCCGCGAGCCGGGCATCGGCGCCGTGCCGGCGGGACGCCGCTGACGCGTTGAGCGCGACCGGCAGCAGGGCCACCAGCAGCGCGGCTGGCGCGAGGCGGCGCCACCCGCCGGGTTGGG
>JACDDX010000219.1 GCA_013816685.1 Gemmatimonadales bacterium | reverse complement strand
GGATCAGCACGCGCACGTCGTCGAGGTGCAGCCCGGTGGTGGGCTCGTCGAGGATGTAGAGCTTCCGCCCCTCGCGCTTGCCGGCCTGGATCAGCTCGCGCGCAATCTTGAGCCGCTGCGCCTCGCCGCCCGAGAGCGTCGTCGCCGGCTGGCCCAGCCGCAGGTAGCCGAGCCCGACCTGCTGCAGCTGCCAGAGCGCGGCGCCGAGCTTCGGCTGGTGGCGGAAGCGCATGATCGCCTCGTCCACGGTCCACTGCAGCACGTCGTTCACCGACTGCCCCTGGATCTTCACCTCCAGCACCTGCGGCTTGTAGCGCGTGCCGGTGCAGATGTCGCAAGGCACGAACACGTCGGCGAGGAAGACCATCTCGACTTGTACGTGTCCCGCGCCCTCGCACGCCTCGCAGCGGCCGCCCGGCAGATTGAAGGAGAAGGTCGCTGCCGAGTAGCGCCGGGTGCGCGCGAGCGGCTGGGCCGCGAACAGCTCGCGGATCTCGTCAAACGCCTTGACGTAGGTAACGGGGTTGGAGCGGGGCGACCGGCCGATCGGCGACTGGTCGACCAGCAGCACGTCCTGCAGCGACTCCCAGCCGGTCATGGACGCGACGTCGCCGACTGCCTCGCCCAGGTGCGACTTGGCCGAGTGGCCGCCGTGGATCCGGCGCTCCAGGTGGCGATAGATCACATCGTACAGCAGCGTGCTCTTGCCCGATCCGGACACGCCCGTGACCGCCGTGAGCGCGCCGAGTGGAATGTCCACGTCCACCGACTCGACGTTGTGCAGTGACGCGCCACGCACCCGGAGCCGACTCCCACCCACCGGCCGCCGCATGCTCGGCACGCCGATCCGCTTGGCGCCGGTGAGGTACTGGCCGGTGAGCGACGAGGTCGCCAGGCAGGGAGGGCCGGCGTACACGACGCGGCCGCCGTGCTCGCCGGAGCCGGGTCCGAGCTCGAGCATGAAGTCGGCGTCGCGGATGGCGGCCAGGTCGTGTTCGACCACGAGCACGGTGTTGCCGCCGTCGCGAAGCCGGTGGAGCAGGGCGAGCAACCGGTCGGTGTCGCGCGGATGCAGCCCGACCGACGGCTCGTCGAGCACGTACAGCGTGTCCACCAGCCGGGAGCCGAGGGCGTTGGAGAGCGCGATCCGCTGCGCTTCGCCGCCCGAGAGCGTGCGGGTCTGGCGGTCGAGACTCAGGTAACCGAGGCCGACGTCGCAGAGGAAGCCGAGCCGCGCGTCGAGCTGCTCGACGATCGACTGGGCGATCTGGCGCTCGTAGGCGGAGAGCCGGAGCGCGCGGAGCCAGAGGTGTACGTCCTCCACCGGCAGCGCGGCGACGTGCGCGATGGCGGTGCCGGCGATCTTCACCGCCAGGGCGTCGGGGTTGAGGCGCGTGCCGCCGCATTCCGCGCAGACGTGCGCGAGCTGGTACTGCCGCAGAAAGACCCGGATGTACTGCTTGTAGCGCTTTTCCTCGAGGCTCTTCAGAAAGGGGAAGATCCCGAGGTAGCGGCCTTTCTTCCCATGGAGCAGCTCGCGGCGCTGCGCGGCCTTGAGCTTCTTCCACGGCTGGTCGGGATCGGCGCCGATGGCTCGCGCGGTGTCGACCAGCAGCTTCCGCCGCGACTCGTAGCGAGGCTTGGTCCACGGGTCGATCGCGCCCCCGGCGAGGCTCCGCGCCGGGTCGGGGACGACGAGCGATTCGTCGTATTCGAGCGTCGCGCCGAAGCCGTTGCAGTTGGGGCAGGCGCCGCGCGGATTGTTGAACGAGAAGAGCGCGGGCGTCACGGACGCGGCCGGCGTATCGCAGACGCTGCAGGCGGGATACGAGGTGAAGCGCAGGCGGGCCGGCTGCCCGTCGCCCGCCGAGCCCTCCAGCAGCACGACCGCGACGCCTTCGCCCTCCTGGAACGCCGTCGCGAGCGACTCGGCGAGCCGCCCGGCCACGGCGGACGCGGCCGTCAGCCGATCGACGATCACGAGCAGCTCGTCCACCCGGGTCAGATCGGTGCC
Source organism: Gemmatimonadales bacterium (assembly GCA_013816685.1). Lineage (GTDB taxonomy): Bacteria > Gemmatimonadota > Gemmatimonadetes > Gemmatimonadales > GWC2-71-9 > JACDDX01. The sequence continues at coordinate 1,651 of JACDDX010000219.1, read as the reverse complement.
GGGCGGCAGCTCGTCCAGATGGGCCGGCACGCCGCCGGCCACGATCCGGACGAACCCCAGCGCGCGGAGGTTCTCGACCACCGCCTCATGGGTGAGCCGCGCCACCGGCGGCAGCGGGAAGGCCACCTGCAGCCGGGGCGCCCCCCGCGCGAGGACGGCGTCGGCCGAACTCTGCGGGGTGTCCCGGCGCACCGGCTCGCCGCAGACCCGGCAGTAGCTGCGACCCACGCGGGCCCAGAGCAGCCGGAGGTAATCGTACACCTCGGTTGCCGTGCCGACCGTCGAGCGGCTGGAGACGGTCGGATTGCGCTGCTCGATGGCCACGGCGGGGGCGAGCCCGTCCAGCCGGTCCACCAGCGGCTTGGGCATCCGATCGAGGAACTGCTTGGCGTAGGTCGACAGCGACTCGATGTAGCGCCGCTGCCCCTCGGCGTAGATCGTGTCGAAGGCGAGCGACGACTTGCCCGAGCCCGACGGGCCGGTGACGACGGTGAGCGCGCGGTGAGGTAGATCGACCGTAACGCCCTGCAGATTGTGCTGCCGGGCGTTGACGATACGGATGACGGCGTCCATCGGCAGAAGCATAGCGGCTACCTATATTCCCCGTCGATGTCCCCACGCCTGCTCACGCCACGATTCCTGCTTCGCGGATTCGAGTTCTCGCTCCTCGCGTCGCTCGCGGGGTTCGGGCTCACGCTGCTCTACGGCAACGACCTGCCCGCCTTCGTCGCGGGCATCGGGCAGATCCGCTGGAGCTGGCTGCTGGTGGGACTGGCGCTGGCGTCGATGGACTGGATCGGCGGCGGACTGCGCAACTGGGTCGTCGCGCGGCACGTCTATCCGAACCCGCCGCTCAAGGGGATGATCCTCGCCGGGGGCATGGGCGCGTGGGCCGCGTACATCACCCCGCTCAACAGCGGCGCCGGCCCGATGACGATCTACACCATGCGCCGCTACGGGCTCCCGCTGCCGGTGGCGGTGACCTCCACGTTCATGAGCTTCGTGTCCACGGTGCTGTTCTTCGCGATCGCGGGCCCGCTCGCGCTGCTCTTCGGCGCCGGTAAATCGCTCGGCCAGCGCGGCAACGTCCTCGGGCTCTCGCTGTACGATCTCTTCCTCGGCAGTCTCACGATCGTCGGCGGCATCGGGGTGCTGATGGCGATCGTGCTCTTCTTCCCGCGGCTGGTGCGGGACGGGATCCACCGCCTGGCGGAAAGCGTCAGCCGGCGGAGCACGCGGGTGGCCGCCCGGCTCGAGCAGCTGCGGGAAGGAATCGACCAGGCGAGCGCTAGCGTCGTCGCCTTCAACAGTCCGGGCGGCTACCTCGCGCTGCTCTGGGCGACGATTCTGTCCGGGCCGTCCCACGCCAACAAGCTGCTCGCCGGCTACATCGCCCTCCGCGCCGTCGGCATCCACGCCAACTTCGTCGACATCCTGCTGGTGCAGACCCTGGTCATGTTCCTGCTGTACTTCGCCCCGACGCCGGGCGCGTCCGGTGTCGGCGAGGTGCTGTCGGCGGCGGTGATGTCGAGCTATCTGCCGCGTGCCCTCACCCCGACTTACATCCTCGTCTGGCGGCTGATCCTCACCTACTTCACACTGGCGCTGGGGTTCGTCGTGTTCTACGGCTGGGTGCGCAACGGGCTCCGCA
>JACDDX010000218.1 GCA_013816685.1 Gemmatimonadales bacterium | reverse complement strand
GCCCGCGCCCGCCGCGCCGGCGCTCAAGGAGATCAAGTCACCCATGGTCGGCACGTTCTACAAGTCGCCGGAGCCCGGCGCGGACGCGTACGTGAAGCTTGGCGTGCGGGTGACCCCGGGCCAGACGGTCTGCATCATCGAAGCGATGAAGATCATGAACGAAATCGAGGCGGAGATCGCCGGCACCATTCGCGAGGTCTGCGTGGAAGACTCGCAGCCCATCGAGTACGGCCAGGTGCTCTTCCGGGTAGATCCCAATGGCTGAGCCCGCCGTGGCCGCCGCACCGGCGCCGACCTTCAACTTCAAGCAGGTCATCGCGCAGATGGTCCAGCGGAACGCCTCCGACCTGCTGCTCAAGGTCGGACGCCCGCCGACGGTGCGCGTCAACGGCGAGTTGGCGGCGCTCGACGCACCGCCCCTCAAGCCGGAAGATCTCAAGCTCCTGGCCGAACAGGTGATGACCCCGCGCCAGGTGAAGGAGTTCGCCGAAAAGAAGGAGGCCGACTTCGCCATCGGCGTGCCGGGCGTCGGGCGCTTCCGGACCAACGTCTATCAGCAGCGCGGTACCCTGGCCTTCGCCTTCCGGGCGATCCCGTACGAGGTGAAGACGATCCGGGAGCTCTTCCTTCCGACGGTGCTGGAGGAAGTGGCCATCAAGCCGCGAGGCCTGGTGCTCGTCACCGGCATCACCGGCTCGGGCAAGTCGACGGCGCTCGCCGCAATGATCAATCACGTGAACCAGAATCGCCGGGTCAACGTCATCACCGTCGAGGACCCGATCGAGTTCCTCCACCGGGACGTGCAGTCCAACATCTCCCAGCGCGAGATCGGCAGCGACACGCTGACCTTCGGCTCGGCACTCCGGCACGTGCTGCGGCAGGATCCGGACGTGATCCTGATCGGCGAGATACGCGATATGGAGACGCTCGATACCTCGCTCAAAGCCGCCGACACCGGCCACCTGGTCTTCTCCACGCTGCACACCACCGATGCGACCCAGACGATTCAACGGGTGCTGTCGTTCTATCCGCCCTACCAGCACCAGGAGATCCGGATGCTTCTGGCCACCGCGCTGCAGGCGGTCGTCTCACTCCGCCTGGTGCCCCGGGCGGACGGGCGTGGTCGGGTGCCGGCCTGCGAGGTGCTCATCAACACCGCCGCCGTTGCCGACAACATCCGCGACATCGAGAAGGCCTTGAATATCCCCGACCTCATCTCCCAGGGGACGGTGAGCTACGGGATGCAGTCGTTCGACCAGTCACTCATGAGGTGGTACAAGGACGGGATGATCTCGTACGAGAGCGCGCTCTTCTTCTCGACCAATCCGAACGAGTTCGCGCTCCGGGCATCCGGCGTCGATTCCGCGTCGGACCGCAAGTTCACCGAGATCACGGGCGAGTCGGGGAATCCGCGGCCGCTCGATCTGACGCCCTGATGTTCAAGAAGGTCCTCATCGCCAACCGCGGGGAGATCGCCCTGCGGGTCATCCGCGCGTGCCGCGAACTGGGCATTGCGACCGTCGCCGTCTACAGCGAGGCCGACCGCGAGTCGCTGCACGTGCGCTTTGCCGACGACGACGTCTGCATCGGGCCCCCGCCGAGTCGGGCGTCGTATCTGCGCATCCCGCACCTCATCGCGGCCGCCGAGATCACCGGCGCCGACGCAATCCACCCGGGGTACGGCTTCCTCGCCGAGAACGCCGAGTTCGCCGACACCTGCCGTGCGTCCAACATCACCTTCATCGGTCCCTCGGGCGATCAGATCCGCCAGATGGGCGACAAGGCGACCGCCCGCCGGTTGGCCGCGGAGGCCGGCGTGCCCACGGTGCCGGGCTCTCCCGGGACGATCGAGGATCAGGACGAGGCGCTCGCGGCCGCCGAGGGCATCGGCTTTCCGGTCATCATCAAGGCGACGGCCGGCGGGGGCGGCAAGGGGATGCGGATCGCGCACGACGCGGAGGAGTTCCCCCAGTTCTTCGGCCTGGCGCAGAACGAGGCGCTGGCCGCGTTCGGCAACGGCTCGGTGTACGTCGAGAAATATCTCGAGCGTCCCCGCCATGTCGAGATCCAGGTCATGGGCGACTGCCGCGGCAAGGTCGTGCACATGGGCGAGCGGGACTGCTCGGTGCAGCGGCGGCACCAGAAGCTGATCGAGGAGAGCCCGAGCCCCGCGCTCGACGCGGCGCTTCGCGAGCAGATGGGCAAGGCCGCCGTCGCGCTCGCGTCGAACATCGGATACGTGGGCGCGGGCACGCTCGAGTTCCTGCTCGACCCGGCGGGCAACTTCTACTTCATGGAGATGAACACCCGGATCCAGGTCGAGCATCCGGTCACCGAGATGGTGACCAGCTTCGATCTGGTAAAGGAGCAGATCCGGGTCGCGGCCGGCGAGCCGATCGGTTTCCAGGGAGACGGCCGGCGGCTGCGCGGACATGCCATCGAGTGCCGCATCAACGCCGAAGATCCGTATCGGAACTTTCAGCCCTGTCCCGGATTGATCACCGCGTATCATCCGCCTGGCGGGCCGGGCGTTCGAGTGGATACGCACGTGTACGCCGGCTACACAGTGCCGCCCTACTATGACTCCCTGCTGGCCAAAGTCATCGTACACGGGAACGACCGGGGCGAGGCGCTCACCCGCATGGGTCAGGCGCTGGACAGCTTCATCCTCGAAGGAGTGACGACGACCATTCCCTTTCTGTCCCGCGTCATCCGGCACCCCGACTTCGTCGCGGGTGAGGTCGACACGCGATTCCTCGAGCGCGAGCCGCATCTTCTCCGACCCGAGGCTTGAGCGTCGATGCAGCTCGACGTGGTCTTCTCACCCGGCGGTTTCCACCCGGCCGACATGCAGGGCCGCACGATCTTCGTGGTCGACATCCTGCGCGCTACGACGACCATCTGCGCGGCGCTCCACCACGGCGCGCGGTCGGCGATCCCCGTGGGCGGCACGGACGACGCGCTCCGTCTCGCCCAGACGATCGGCAGTGGCGACGTGCTACTCGCGGGCGAGCGCGAATGCGTCCGCATTCCCGGCTTCCAGCTCGGCAACAGCCCGCTCGAGATGACCGCGGCCGCCGTGCGCGGCAAGACGCTCATCGTGACAACCACGAATGGAACCCAGGCGCTCCTCGCCTGTCCGGGTGCCGCCGCCGTCTACCTCGCGGCCGCCGTGAATCTCTCCGCCGCTGCGGCGCGTGCCCGCGACGAGCTCGAACACGACCGGGGTCTGGTGATCCTCTGCGCCGGCCGGAGCGGCGGCTTTTCGCTCGACGACGCCTACTGCGCCGGCCGGCTGATCGCCGCCGTACTCGGTGACCGAAAGCCGCGCCGTGGCCTCAGCGACGCGGCGATCGCCAGTCTCGACCTGGTGCGCCGCTACGGCGACCGCTGGGAGCGGCCGCTGCGCTACAGCCGGGCCGGGCGGGAGCTGGTCCGTCTGGGCTTTGCCGCCGACGTGGCCGAGGCGGGCCGCCTCGACGCCTACCCGGTGCTGCCGTACTTCCACGAGCGTCGGGTGACGCTCGCCCCGGAGCCCTCGTGAGCGCCGACTCCCGCCGCCGCCTCGGTGCGCTCAGCGCGCTGGCCGCGGGACTGTTCATCGGGCTGACCCTGTTGCCGGTCGCGGGCACCGGTCCACTCGGCGCGGGCATCGGCCATCTGCT
>JACDDX010000217.1 GCA_013816685.1 Gemmatimonadales bacterium | reverse complement strand
GCCTTAGGGACCGTCGGTAAATAACGCGCAGGAGTTGGGGCGGGTGGTATCGAATAGGAGGTCGTGAACGAGGCCGAGGCTGCGATCGCTGAGCGTTACAGGCTGATGTCGCCGCAGCTCAACGAGCGTCAGCGACGTTGGTTCGCGGCGACCGAGGCGCGGACGTTCGGGCGCGGCGGGATAGCGGCGGCGGCGCGTGCGTGTGGGCTGGCCGAGAACACGGTTCGTAAGGGGCTTGCCGAGCTGGAGGATCCCGAGCCGCTGGCGCCCGGCCGGGTCCGCAAGCCGGGCGCTGGACGCAAGCGCGTGGAGGACAACGATCCCGAACTGCTCACGCAGCTGCGCAAGCTCGTCGAGGGCGACGCTCGCGGTGATCCCGAGCAGCCGCTGCTGTGGACGGCCAAGAGTCTGCGCACGCTTGCCGGCGAGCTGTCAGACCGCGGTCACCGGGCGGGCAAGGACGCGGTCGCGGGCTTGTTGAAATCCAAGCTTCACTTCAGCTTGCAGTCCACGCGCAAGACGCTGGAGGGCACGCAGCATCCAGACCGCGACGCGCAGTTTGAGCACATCAACCAGACCGTCGGCGCGGCGATCGCGGCGGGGCACCCGGCGATCAGCATCGACACCAAAAAGAAGGAGCTCGTCGGCGAGTTTCAAAACGCCGGGCGCGAGTGGCACCCGGCCGGGCACGCGCCGAAGGCCAACACGTATGACTTCCCCAGCATGGCCGACGGCAAGGCGATCCCCTACGGGGTCTACGACATCGCCGACGACGTCGGGTTCGTCTCGGTCGGCATCGACCGCGACACCGCGCAGTTCTCCGTCGCAGCGATCGCCGCATGGTGGCGCCAGCTCGGCAAGACCGCCTACCCGCAGGCGACGAGCCTGACAGTCACCGCCGACTGCGGCGGCTCAAACGGCAACCGCACCCGCCTATGGAAGACCGAGCTTCAAGGCCTGGCCAACCAGACCGGCCTACAGATCCACGTCTGCCACTTCCCGCCCGGCACGAGCAAGTGGAGGAGAGTCGCCGGGGAGGGTCTCACTCCCCGGCGCTCGCAGATCCCGGCGTGAGCCTCTCAACTCACCGGGCTCCCATCGTCCAGCCATCAGGGCGCACGCCGAAGCGCCAGTGAGCGAACAGGGCGGGCTGGCGTCTCGCGACGTCAGCTAACAGCCTGCGCGCTCTCGAGCGGTGGCGGCGCAGTCGTTTGTATTTCCGCATGGCCCACCTCACGAGCGTGTCGTTGAGGTGGCGGAAGCTCAGACGCAACGCGGACGGGTAGAAGCGTCCGTAGTAGTTGATCTGACCCTGGAGCACGGGGTTGAGCATGTGCGCCAGGTCCGTGAGGGTCTTGTCGCTGCGACGGTGAAGCCGCCAGCGGCGCAGCTCTCGCCGCATCCGCGTGGTGGCCTCGCCCGAGACGGCCGGGGCGAAGCTCAGGAAGTAGTTCCCGTGCTTGCTCCGAGACCGCCTGGGACGAAACGTGTACCCGAGGAAATCGAACGACTGATGCTCGAACGAGCCGCACCGGTCGGCGTCCTTGCAGTACACGATCCGGGTCTTGCGCTCGTTGAGCTCAAGCCCGCATTCCGCCAGCCGCCGAGCGATCACGTCCCGCAGATACCGGGCCTGGCTCTCGCTTCGAGCGTGGACAATCACGTCGTCGCAGTAGCGCTCGAACGGGATGGCCGGGAACGTCCTGGCCATCCACGCGTCGAACGCGTAATGCAACATCATGTTGGCAAGCAGGGGTGAGATCGCCGACCCTTGAGGGGTTCCGCGATCCCGCTCGACAAGGCTGCCATCCCCGCGTTGCAGCGGCGCTTTGAGCCACCGCTCCACGTACAACAGGATCCAGCGCTCATCAGTGTGGTGAGCGACCGCTTTGAGAACGAGGTCCCATGGAACGCGATCAAAGAACGCCCGGATGTCCATGTCGACCACCCAGTCGTTCCGCCAGCACCGCTCCCGGCAGACCCCGACCGCGTCCAGCGCCGACCGACCCGGCCGATACCCATAGGAATCGTCGTGGAAGAACGGCTCCACATTCGGCTCCAGGTACCCGCACACAACGGTCTGGGCGATCCGGTCCGCGACAGTCGGCACCCCGAGCATCCTCAGGGAGCCGTCTCGCTTCGGTATCTCCACCGCACGCACCGGCGGCGGGAAATAGCTCCCCGACGACAGCCGGTTCCAGAGCCGATACAGGTTCCCCGAAAGGTCCCGCTCGAACTCCTCGATCGACTCGCCGTCAACGCCGGCGGCGCCCTTGTTCGCCTTGACTCTCCGATAGGCGTCCCAAACAGCCCGCTTGGAGATCTCAAACGACTTCGGCTTCGGCTCGCTCACCCGACTCATCCCACGCCACCGCGGTTGATCTGAAAGCCAGCCCGGACGACCCATCCCCTTCGCTCCAACCCGATTACCGGGCCTTCACCGCTACTACGAGATGGTCCGCCCCCGTGCCCCGCATCACTACTCTCCCCCTCGCAGATCTGCTGCTCGGGGTTCTCGCGTCCACAAGACGACCGCAGGCCGAAACTCGCGCCACTGGTCGCCCGCGGGCGCGGGGCGACAGGTTCCCACGTTCCGCACCGGAGCCCGAACCGAGCTCGCGCCACCTTCATGCCGGGCACCACCTGGCCAGTCAGCAGGCTCCCGCCAGGCTCATCCCGGGGCATCTTGTCGACCCCGGTTCTGATGCCACCTATGCTCTTTCGACACGTCATCAGTGGTTCGCTTTCGCTCGCCTTCTCGGCTCACACCTGCCGCGCTCACGGCGCGACTTTTCCCGCGACGCTCACCACCACGGCTCTTGACCGCAGCAGCTCGGGGCGGTTTGCAGCCATCCCCTTGCAGGACGGCTGCGGAGGGCCACCAGACCACCGGGCCCAGCTCCTCCATCTCCGGTACAGCTCCCGCCTTCGATTGGTCCGACCCTCTACATCGACCCCTCCCCAAGCGTCCGTGGCACACACAAGATCGAACACCGCCTGTTCAGCTACATCTCCCGCAACTGGCGCGGCCGCTCGCTGGTCTCCTACGAGGTCATCATCAACCTCATCGCTGCCACGACGACCAGCACCGGCCTGAAGGTCTACGCCCGCCTCGACGAGCAGCAATACCCCAAGGTCGAGGTCTCCGACGAGCAACTCGCCGCCGTCAACCTGGTCGCTGACGCGTTCCATCCAGAGTGGAACTACACCATCAAACCGTCAGACAATTGATCGACGGGTCCTTAGTGGCCACATGGCCGTCAGCCGCCAGACCGTGTACCTGACCCGAGGAGCCTGACCCGTGAATTCTGCGACCACTTCCCGCGCGACGCTCGCGACGCTCATGACCGCGGTCCTGCTCGTGCTGGTGCCGGCCGCCGCACACGCCGACCAGTACGTCGTCGACCACTGCACGGACTTCAACAGCGGCGCGCCCCGTGTCGCCTTCGGGACGTTCACGGGGCAGACCGCCGACACCTGCGGCGCGCAGGGCGGCGCGCTGCTGCGCCAGCAGGGCACGCTGGGCGCCAATCAGACCGTCGAGATGGCGCTGTCGATCCCCGCCGACCGGCCCAACATCGGGATCGAGCGGGTGCAGACGCGCTACTTCTCGCCCGGCACCACACCCGGCGGCGCGTCCGGTGGCAGCTTCGCGTTCCTGAGCCT
>JACDDX010000216.1 GCA_013816685.1 Gemmatimonadales bacterium | reverse complement strand
GCCGGGCGCGTGCTGCCGCATGTCCGCGATATCCTGGAGCGCCTGGCACACGAGCCGCACGCCTGTTCGCTGCTCCTCACCGGAAACACCCGGCGCGGGGCGGCAGCCAAGCTGCGTCACTACGGGCTGGACGGGTTCTTCGCCGACGGTGGATTTTCTGACGGGGCCGGCGATCGGATCGCCATCGCGCGGGCGGCGCTCGCGCGTGCGACCGCAGCCGGCTGTGCCCGCGCGCCGGAGGAGACCTACGTCGTCGGCGACACGCCGCACGACATCCGCTGCGGCCAAGCGATCGGCGCGCGCACCATCGCCGTGGCCACCGGCGTTCACTCGATTGCCGACCTTGCTGCCGAACGGCCCTGGCGGGTGGTGAGCGAGCTGCCGGCGCCGGACGACTTTCTGGCGCTCCTCGCGGGGCGTGAGACCGTCGCCACTCAGGCCGTCGCGGATGTCTAACGCGCTGACGGGCGCCGGGGCGTTCGCCCGTCCCGGGGTGCTCGTGGCCGCTCCCTTTCCGCTGACGCTCCGAAACTTCCTACCGACCGGTCTCGCCACGGCCTTGGAGGAGCGGCTGGGCGCGCGCGTATCGTTCGTATCGCCGTATCCGCAGCCGGCCTTTACCGATCCCGCTGGCCGTCGGTTTCCCAATACGCCGATCGAAGGCGTTCTGGGCCCCGGCGGCGTACCGTCCGTCGCGGCCGTGACCGTGCTCGACCGCGCGCTCAAGAGTGTGCATCTCACCGGCTTCGCGCTGGAGTATCCGGATGGCAGTCTCCAGAACCTCGAGCTGAGCCGGCGCCGGTCGGCGCAGCGGGTGGTGGCGGGTGCGCTCACCGCCATCGCGCCGCGTGCCTCGGCGGTGCGCGGATGGCTCCGTCGCCTCTACGCCCGCTACCGACCGGCGCGAGCGGAGGTCTGCGCCGCCTTCGATCGGGCGCAGCCGTCCATGGTCCTGGTCGCATCACCGGGACACTACTGGCTCGACCATTTCGTGCTCGACGAGGCCCGGCGTCGCGGTATTCCGTCGGTGTGCGTGGTGCTGAGCTGGGACAACCTCTATTCGCGGGGCCCGATGTGCCGCCGCCCGGACGCGCTGCTCGTCTGGAGCGAGGAAATGCGGCGCCAGGCCGTCGAGGTGCACCAGTATCCGCGCGAGCGGATCGCCGTGGTCGGGCCGTTGCAGTTCAAGTTTTACGCGGATCCGGTCGCGAACACGGAGCTGGCCGGCATGCGGCGCAAGGTCGGGCTCACCCGCACCGAGCCCTATCTCGCGTATGTCTGCGGCGCTCGCACCGCCAGGTACGACGTCGAGGATATCACCGCGATGGTGGCGGCGCTGCGGACCGGACCGTACCGCGACCTTCGCGTCGTCGTGCGGCCGCATCCGCAGGGCTCGCGCACGGCGTACGAGGCGCTGCCGGCGGGCGTGCTGCTCGATCGCTCGCCCGATCTCACCAGCGAACGTACCCGGCCCGAGGCGCTCGACGTCGGCGCCATCCGCCATATGGCCGCCCTTCTCACCGACGCCCGCTTCGCGGTCAGCTCCTGGGGTACGACCGCGCTGCTCGAGGCCTGCATCTTCGACACCGCCAGCGTGCAGCTCCGGTGGATGGACGCGCTGCCGCACTCGGCGCCCGAGGAGGTGCGGCTGGTGCGCGATTTCCAGCGCTACATCCATATGCGCGCGTTTGACGCCACCAATGCGCGCCCCTACTGCGACGATCCGTCCGAGCTCAATGCCGTGCTGGCCGAGCTGGACGTGCGCTCGGACGTGTACTCGCGCCGACGGGCGGCCGCCGTCGCGCGGCTCACCCGGCTGCCGCTGGGCGGTGTGGTGGACCGGGTCTGCGATGCCGTCGGCCCCTTGCTGCTCGGGCGCGCCGCCCGCGGATTCGAAGCGGGCATCTCGTGACCTTTTTCCTCACCAGCGTCGCCATGTACGGACTGCTCGTGGGCTGGCTGGCCGTCCACCTGCAGGCCCTGTCGGGCGAGTGGGGATTCGCGCTGGCGCACCTCGCGATCGCCGCGGCCGTCAACGCCCATTTCTTCGCCGCGGTGCGGGCCCGCTCGCTCGCGCTCCTCTCGCCGCCGGTGGCGTACCTCACCGTCTCGCAGATCTATTTTACCGTGAACGGCCTCAAGTACTTCTCGCCGATCATCCTCTATCCGCAGTTCGATCTCAGTCTCGCCGCCCAGTTCATCGGCTCGGCCGCAGGCGGCGCGGTGCTCTTCCTCGGCGGCCTGATGCTGCGCCGGCAGCACGGGCCGAGCTCCGGGCGGCTGTTCGGCTGGGTGGATCGCCACATGGGCGAACTGCGGCGTCTGATGGTGGTAGCCGTCATCGGCTCCATCGCCTGCAAGGTCGCGCTGTTTCAGCTCGGCTACGGGTCCACTTACACCGAAACGACGTACACTGATGCGGTGGTGCGGCGCTACGGGGACTTCTTCATCATTCTCGGCAACGAGATCTTCGGCTTCATCGCCCTGCTGCTCGGGCTGTTGTACCTGATGCGCCCCAAGCCGCTCGGCAGAGTGCGGCCCATCGCCTGGACCAGCGCACTGCTGGGCGTCCTGGTGCAGGTCGGCTATTCGCTGCTGTACCTCAAAGCGCGGATGATCCTGCTCCTGACCTTCGTCATCTTCGGGCTCGCGGCCGAAGCGCGGTCACGGCGGCTCGGCGAACGGGTCCTGCAGACGCTGTTCGTGCTGCTGCCCGCCGTGTCGCTTCTCGGCGTCCAGCTCACGCTCTGGATCGGCCGGACGAACATTCCCGAAGAGACCGGGCTCCGGCTTGCGATCGCCGCGGTCAACCGTCGAGCCGATCTGACCGACTTCGCCACCGCTATCCTGGTGGATTCGCGGGGAGAGGCCCATGACGCGCGAATCATTACGTCGGCGATGCTCAACGCCGTCCCGCGCGTCATGTTCCCGGACAAGCAGCTCTTCGTGACCGACGTCTATTCCCGCGTCCTCGACGACCATCTCGGCTGGCCCGCGTACGATAAAGGCGAGACCCTGGCCGACTATCAGGACTCGGCGTTCAGCGCCGGGGTGATGTCGTTCGGCGCAATCGGCTTCATCGTCGTTCCGCTGGCGCTGGTGGCCCTATTCCACGCGGCCGCCCGCTGGATCGGTGGCACCTTCCGGGGTTCGCTCTACGGTGTCGTGCTGCTTGCGCTCTCGCTGGCGGCGATGCGGGTCGAGGTGGAGTGGGCCACGATTCCGCTCAACTTCCGGCAGGCGATCTCGATCGCCGTGGTCTGCACGCTGATCGTGTGGGTGGTGGGCGGTCTCCACCGGGTCGTGGTCGTCGCGAGCCGGACGCCGCCTCGCGTCCGGACCGCCGGAGGGCTCGCGTGAGGGCACCGCAGACCGGCGGCCACGGGAGGGCGGACCCGGTGCCTGGCGTGACGCGTGACTTCACCGACCGTCTGACCTGGGAGGAAAAGGCGCGAGTCAATCCGCTCTGGGCGGTGATGTCGGTGGACGAGTTTGCGGGCGTAGCGGCCGATCCTGCGCAGTGGACGCCCGAGCAGCTCGCAGCTTTCTTCGCCAAGGGCGAGGCGCTCTTCGATATCTTCCTCCGCCCCCCGCTCGCCCGCGTCCGGATCGCACCGGCCGACGGCTTCGTCGTGGAGTACGGCAGCGGAATGGGACGGATACTCCGGGCC